>JBHIDD010000122.1:0-7607 GCA_046759925.1 Kiloniellaceae bacterium | reverse complement strand
CATCATGCCCTGTTCCGCGCCGAGGCCTTCGAGGCCCGGGAGTTCACCCTCTATTCCAGCTTCCTCGGCCATAACGGGGCGATCCATTCGCCGGAAGCGGCCTATCCGCTCGGCCGGCCGCAGGGCGGCGGGGCATTTTAGCGGCGCAGGCGTCTTCCCGCCGAGGCAGGACGGCTTCGTCCGGACCCTTCCGGCGTTCGCCGGGCCCTCCGATGCGGTCCCCGGGGCCGGCGTGGCGCGGGCCGAAAGCACTACTATAGGCTTTATAACTCGATTCGGCCGCTTGCATTGGCCGGCCCGACCAGTTTCCGCGCGGCGGCGCCCGATAAGGGTCGGGTGGCGCGCTTGGCTGAATCGCAGGCGCAAAAACCACGACTTACCCGGGAAATCCGCCGCCCGCCGGGGCCGCGCCGGTTAAACGTAAATTAACGAAATGGCACTACGGTTCGGGTTCGTGGACTTCGCTGCATTCCGTCGGTTTCGGCGTGCGCGGCGGTCGAATCGCCGGGTCGGGAGGTGCCCTGGTAAATCCTCCGCGATCCCAGGCGATCCACGTCGCCAAGCGACACGCCCATGCGCGGTTGCCGAACGGTCTCGAAGGTGACCGCGTTGCGAGAGGTGCAAGACCATGAATCGCCGTAGTTTCATGACCGGCGCCGCCGCCGGACTGGCTGCCGGAGCCGTCGGCGGCGCCTTGGCCGCACGATCCGCTATGAACCAATCCCCGGTGACGAGCGGGACGGCCCCGGCGATCGTCTCGGGCCGGGAAATCGGCACCACCTGGAAAATCCAGACGTCCTGGCCCGGCGGCATCGGGCTCGAGATCTTCAAGGACTGGTGCAACAGCGTCGTCGAGAAGACCGGCGGCGAGCTGGCCTTCGCCCCGTACGGCGCCAAGGACCTGGTGGGTGAATTCCAGCTGTTCGACGCGGTACGCAACGGCGTGCTGGAGGCGATGAATCCCTTCACGCTGTATTGGGGCGGGCGCATGCCGGCCGCGGTGTTCCTCGCCTCCTATCCGATGGGCCCGCGCAATCCGCACGAATGGGACGTGTTCTACTACTCCCTCGGCGGCCTCGAGATGGCCCGCGCGCTGTTCGCCCAGTTCGACATGTACTACGTCGGGCCGATCCACCACGGCCCGAACATCATCCACTCGAAGGTGCCGATCCGCTCGATCGACGACTTCCGGGGCCGCAAGATGCGGCTGCCGGGCGGCATGGTGGCGGAGCTTTTCCAGGCGGCGGGGGCCAAGACGACCATGCTGCCGGGCTCGGAAATCTTCCGGGCGCTGGAAGACGGCACCATCGACGTCGCCGACTATGTGGGGCCGGCGATCAACTACGCCCTCGGCTTCCACAAGGTGACCAAGTACATCTCCATGGGTCCGCCCGGTTTCATGTCGATCTATCAGCCGGTCGACCTGATGGACCTCACCGTCGGGATGAAGTCGTGGAACGCTTTGTCGCCCGCGATGAAGCGGTTCGTCGACATGGAGGTCCACGTCTACTCCGACATGCACCATGCCAAAATCCAAAAGGCCGACCAGGAGGCGTGGAAGAAGTTCGAGGATGCCGGCACCGTGGTCACGCGCCTTTCGCAGGAGGACGTGGCGAGGTTCACCGGGTTGGCGGTGCCGCTCTGGTTCGCCTGGGCCAACAAGGACAAGAACGCGACCCGCGTCTTCAAGGTCCAGCTCGACTACATGATGTCCGGCAGCCTGGGTTACGTGACCCCCGACATGATCGCGGGTCACGAGCTCAAGTGGGTCTGATCCGAAACCGGTAGCGCCTCGCGGCCGCGCGCCTTGGGCCCGCCGTCGTTCGGGAAAGGTCATCGCGTGAGGGTGCCAAAATTCGCCAAGCTGGTCGGCATGAGGCCAGGACATCGCTTCGGCAGAGACCAGCGGCTCCTCGCCGCGATCCTGATCATCAGCGTCGCGGCCGTCCTGGGCGGTTTTGTTTCGATCCGACAGGCCGAACGCCAACTGCTCGAGGCCGAGGCCTCGGCAACGGCCATCCACTGGGCCAAGTTCCTTCAGGATCACCTGTCGGAGCTCGATGAGATTCTGAGCAGCGGCTTGATCTCGTCGCAGGATCAGCGCCTCTTCGACTTCGCGAGCGAAGCCGGCCGGGTCTTCCGTTACGAGGTGATCAGGCCCGACGGGATCACCGCGCTTTCGTCCTGGGCGGGGGATTACCGGAAGAGCAACACCGAGGACTACGTCTCGGAGGTGGTGGCGACGGGCGAACCCTTCGTGACCCTCGTGGCGGACAAGAGCTTTCGCGAGACCGTCATGGTCAACGGCGAGGCCTACGTCCCCATCATCGCCGATCGACGGGTCACCGGGGTCATCAAGGTTCACGTCGACATGACCGAGCGGGCGGCCGCCTTGCGAGACACCGGCAACGGCGCGCTCGCGGCCTTGATCGGGCTTCTGACCGTCATCGGCGGGCTTTCCGGTTTTTGCGTCTGGTACAACATTCGCGACCGCAATCGGGAACTGCGGGAGATCCGCGAATCGCGCGAGCGGATTGCGCGCGCCGAACGGACGATCCGGGCGCTCAACCGCCGGAACGAAATGATCTTGAACGCGGCCGGCGAGGGGATCTACGGGCTCGACACGGACGGCCGGACGACGTTCATAAATCCGGCCGGCGCGCAAATGATAGGCTGGGAGCCGAGCGAACTCATCGGCAAGCCGCAGCACGCGATCCTGCATCATACGAAACCGGACGGCGGCCCGTATCCCCGTGAGGACTGCCCGATCTATGCCGCCTTGAGGGACGGCACCGAGCACCATGTGTCGGACGAGGTGTTCTGGCGGAAGGACGGCACCAGCTTCCCGGTCGAATACACCAGCGCGCCGATCCGGGACGAGGACGGCGAGCTGAGCGGCGCGGTGGTCGTTTTCAAAGACATCACCGAGCGCACGCGGGCCGAACGGGCCGTCGTCCGGCAAGCGGCGGAGCTGGCGCGTTCCAACGCCGAGCTGGAGCAGTTCGCATATGTGGCCTCCCACGACCTCCAGGAGCCGCTACGCAAGATCCAGGCATTCGGCGGCCGGATTAAGAGGAAAAAGCACGAAGCCCTCGGCGACGACGGGCGGGACCACCTGGAGCGGATGCTGAGCGCCGCGCAGCGCATGCAGGTGCTGATCAACGATTTGCTGACGCTCTCCCGGGCCGGGACGAGCGCGCAGCACTTCGTCCCGGTCGATCTCGCCGAGGTGGCGCACGAGGTCGTCGCGGATTTGGAGGTGCGTATCCAGGCCACGGGCGCGACAGTCGAGGTCGGCGACCTGCCGACCATTGATGCCGATCCGACTCAAATTCGGCAATTGATCCAAAACCTCATCTCCAATGCCCTGAAATTTCACCGGCCGGAGGAGCGGCCTGCCGTACGGGTCCGTGCGCGTTGTTTCAACGTTCCGGGAACCTCTTTGAAGGCCAGCGATGGAGCTGGCGAGGTCTGTCAGTTCCTGGTCGAGGACAATGGTATCGGATTCGACCAAAGGCACCAGGAGCGCATTTTCGCCGTCTTCGGGCGGTTGCACGGTCGTGGCGAATACGATGGAACCGGCGTCGGGCTGGCAATTTGCCGAAAGATCGTTGGGCGCCACAACGGAGACATCACGGCAGAGGGCAAACCCGGGCACGGCTCAACCTTCATCGTGACACTGCCCGTCAAACAAGAAAGGGGCCAGGCCGCGGCATGATCAACGCCGGCAAACCGATCACCCTGCTGTTCGCGGACGACGATGCGGACGACCGCTTCCTCGTGAAGGAAGCCTTGGCCGAGAGCCGCTTGCTCAATGATCTGCGCTTCGTCACGGATGGCGAGGAGCTCATGGACTACCTCTGCCACCGTGGCGCGTACGCCGAGCCGGACAGCGCGCCCCGTCCCGGCCTGATTCTCCTCGATTTGAACATGCCGAGGAAAGACGGCCGCGAGGCGCTCAAGGAAATCAAGGCCGACCCCAATCTGCGGCGAATTCCGGTCGTGGTCCTGACCACCTCCAAGGCGGAAGAGGACATCCTTCGCACCTACGAACTGGGCGTTAATTCGTTTATCACCAAGCCCGTGACCTTCGAAGGCCTCGTGGAAATCATGAAGGCCCTGTCAATCTACTGGTTCCAAATCGTCGAATTGCCGCCCCACGGAGACGGATGCTGAATTGAAAACCTCTCCGATCAGAGTACTGCTGGTCGAAGACGACGAGGACGATTATGTCCTGACGCGCGATTTGCTGTCTGAAATTCAGAATCAGCGGTTCGATCTGGAGTGGGTGGCGTCCTACGACGCAGGCCTGGACGCGATCACGCGCGATCGGCACGATATCTATCTCATCGATTACCGGCTCGGCGATCGCGACGGCTTGCGGCTTTTGCGCGACGCGATCGCCGGGGGCTGCAATCGGCCGTTCATCATGTTGACCGGGCAAGAGGACCGCCAGATAGACGTCGAAGCCATGAAATCCGGCGCGGCGGATTACCTGGTCAAGGGCAAGATCGGGGCAGCCATATTGGAGCGTTCGATCCGCTATGCGGTGCAGCGGCACCGGCTCCTGGAAGACTTACGCGTCGCCAAGGAACAGGCCGAGTTCGCCAACCGCTCCAAGACCGAGTTTCTGGCCAACATGAGCCACGAACTGCGCACGCCCTTGAACGCCATCCTTGGTTTCTCCGAGGTGATCAGGAACCAGATGTTCGGGCCGCTGGGCTCGGAGCGCTACGTGGAATACGCCGCTGCGGTTCACGACAGCGGCGCTCATCTTCTCGAAATCATCAACGACATTCTCGACGTGTCCAAGGCCGAGGCGGGCAAGCTCGAGCTGCACGAACAGCCGGTCGACGTGGCCAGGGCCGTCGATGCCGCGCTGCGTCTGCTCCGGGAACGCGCCGAAAGCGCGCGGCTGACCTTAAAGTCGAACGTGCCGGACGATGTGCCGCCGCTGTGGGCCGACCAGCGCATGATCAAGCAGATCCTGATCAACCTGCTGTCCAACGCGGTCAAATTCACCCCCGAGGGCGGCAAGATCCTGGTACGGGCGACCATCCTCGAGGACGGCGGCCTGGCGCTGGCCGTGCGCGACACCGGCATCGGCATTGCCGCGAAGGACCTTCCCGCCGCCATGTCCCATTTCGGACAGGTCGACACCACATTATCGCGCAAGCACACCGGCAGCGGCTTGGGGTTGCCGCTGGCCAAATCCCTGACCGAGCTTCATGGCGGGACCCTGGAGCTGGAGAGCCAAACAGGCCTCGGCACCACGGTGACGGTGCGAATGCCCAAGGAGCGGGTGATGCGAGAGCCTCGGAACCGGCGCTGTCGGCCGGCCGCCGCCGGGGCGAACCGGACATAGCCGACGCCGACCGGACATTGTCGACGCCGACCCGACCTGCCGGCCCGGCAGCTTCGTGTGCGTCTGGGTCTGGATTTCCGCCGAAAAAGACGTTACATACCCGGGTCCGCGGGCGCGTGGGGAGGCAAATGGAAACCGCAACCTTCGGGGCCGGCTGCTTCTGGGGCGTGGAGGCGGCCTTCCGACGGGTCGAGGGCGTGACCGCGACCGCCGTCGGCTATTCGGGCGGGCACGCCGCGAACCCCGCCTACGAGGACGTGTGCACGGGCGAGACCGGGCATGCCGAGGTGGTCCGGGTGACCTTCGATCCCGCCCGGGTCTCCTTCGAGCGGCTGCTGGACATCTTCTGGGACATCCACGATCCGACCACGCGCAACCGCCAGGGCCCGGATGTCGGCACCCAGTACCGCTCCGCGATCTTTTTCCACGGGCCCGAGCAGGAAGCCGCGGCTAAGGCCTCGAAGGAACGGCTCGAGGGAGCCGGCCGATACCGCGACCCGATCGTCACCGAAATCACCCCGGCCGCGGCCTTCTACATGGCCGAGGCCTATCACCAGCAGTATCTGGAAAAGCGCCGCGCGAGGACGTTTGGGCCGTTCTGAACGCGGCGGCCCATTTCGGGGACGCCATTTCGGGGACGCCATACCGAATTGCGAATTCTGATTTCGGGGACGCCATACTTAATTCGATTTCGGGGACGCCATACCGAATTCGAGACCGGCGGCCAGGAGCGGTCGACTTCGGCCCGCGGGCGCGCGCCATCGGCGAACCGCTTGCGCGCGACCCCCTCGGCGAGCGGCAGAGGTTTCCCGTGCGAATAAATACGTATGGCGTCACCGAAATTAAATAGGTATGGCGTCACCGAAATTAGGATGGCGTCACCGAAATTAAGTCGCCGAAATTGTCGCCGAAATTGTCGCCGAAATAGCCCCGAAATTGCAGAGGTTCCCCGCGCGGGGCGAAGAAGAGGCGAACCCGGCGTCACGGCCGAAGTCCCCTATGGCGAGTCCGGTTACTCGTCTATCATCCCGCCGGGCATGACGCAAAAAGACGGACCGAAGATCGTGGTTCTCACCGGCGCCGGCGTCTCGAAGGAGTCGGGGCTCGACACCTTCCGCGACGCGGACGGCATTTGGTCCAAGGTGCGGCTCGAGGACGTGGCGACGCCCGAGGCCTTCGCGCGCGACCCGGCCCGGGTGCACGCCTTCTACAACGCGCGCCGGCAGCGGCTGCTTTCGGGGAATATCCAACCGAACGCCGCGCACCGGGCGCTCGCGCGCCTGGAGTCCGCCTGGCCGGGCGAGGTGCTGCTGGTCACCCAGAACATCGACGATCTGCACGAGCGGGCCGGCTCGACGCGGCTCGTCCACATGCACGGCGAGATCCTGAAAGGCCGCTGCCAGGCGTGCCGGGCGGTCAGCCCCTGGGCCCGGGACATGAGCCTGGAGAGCGTCTGTCCGGCCTGTGGCCGGACCGGCGGCTTGCGCGTCCATGTGGTCTGGTTCGGCGAGATGCCCTTCGAGATGGACCGGATCTACGGGGCGCTTTCGGCTTGCGACCTCTTCGTCTCGATCGGCACCTCGGGCAGCGTCTACCCGGCCGCCGGCTTCGTGCAGGAGGCGCGAATGAACGGCAAGGCGCACACGGTGGAGCTCAACCTGGAGCCCTCGGAAGGCCACGGCCGCTTCGCCGAGCGCCGTTACGGCCCGGCCAGCCAGGTGGTGCCGGACTTCGTCGAGCGGATCTTGCGCGAGGGATGGTAGAGCACCGGCATCTCGATGCGCTGCTCCGCGAGGTGCGCGCCTGCCGGGTCTGTGCGGCGCACCTGCCGCTGGGACCCCGCCCGGTGCTGCGGGCGCGGGCGACGGCGCGCTTGCTCATCGTCGGCCAGGCGCCGGGAACGCGGGTCCACGAGACCGGCATACCCTGGAACGACCCCTCCGGCGACCGCCTGCGGGCGTGGCTCGATCTCGGGCGGGAGACCTTCTACGACGAGGCCCGCATCGCCATCGTCCCCATGGGCTTCTGCTATCCCGGGCGGAACCCGCGCGGCGGCGACAACCCGCCCCGGCCGGAATGCGCGCCGCTGTGGCATCCGCCGCTGCTCGCCGCCCTGCCCAAGATCGCGCTGACGCTGCTGGTGGGGACCTACGCCCAGGCCTTCTACCTGGGCCGACGGCGCAAGAAGACCATGACGGAAACGGTGAAGGCCTGGCGCGACTACCTGCCGGATTTCCTGCCC
>JBHIDD010000121.1:0-7632 GCA_046759925.1 Kiloniellaceae bacterium | reverse complement strand
CGCTTGCAGAGTGATCTTGGCCCGGCCATTCGTGGCCGGATCAAGAACACTCTGCTTAGCGGACCACGCGCAGGCCCTCGATGAAGTTGCGCAGGCCGACCTGGCGTTCGCGTTTCAGGCGCTCGGCCTTGAGGATGGCCTGTACCGCGGCAACGCTCTCCGCCACATTCCGGTTGACGATGATGTAATCGTACTCCGGCCAGTGGCTCATCTCTTCGGCCGCGTGGGCCATGCGACCCCGGACGACCTGTTCCGGATCCTGGGCCCGGGCGCGCAGCCGCCGTTCCAGCTCTGCGGTCGAGGGCGGCAGGATGAAGACGCTGACCAGGTCTTTCCGGGCTTTCTCCGCGACCTGCTGGGCCCCCTGCCAGTCGATGTCGAACAGCACGTCGCGGCCCTGCTCCAGGGCTTGCTCGACCGGCGCGCGGGGCGTGCCGTAGGAATGGCCGAAGACGGTCGCGAATTCGAGGAACTCGCCGCCCAAGGCCATTTTGTCGAACTGCGCCTGGTCGACGAAGAGATAGTCGAGGTCCTTCGTCTCGCCCGGCCGCATGGGCCGGGTGGTCACCGAAATCGACAGGGTGAGATTGTTCTCCTGGGCGCGCAGCTCGCGCGAGATGGTCGTCTTGCCGGCGCCCGACGGCGAGGACAGGACGAGCATCAAGCCGCGCCGTTTGATTTGACCCTGCTCCATGACCTCCCGCCGTCGGCTACTCGATGTTCTGGACCTGCTCGCGCAACCGCTCGATGGCGGCCTTCAGGTCGAGGCCGATGCGGGTCAGCGCCACGTCCCAGGATTTGGAGCAGAGCGTATTGGCTTCGCGGTTGAGCTCCTGGCACAGGAAATCGAGGCGCCGGCCGATCGGCCCGCCTGGTCCAGGAGCTCCCGCGCCGCGGCGCTGTGGGCCCGAAGCCGGTCCAGTTCCTCGCGCACATCGGCCTTGGCGACCAGCACCGCCGCCTCCTGGGCGAGGCGCTCCTCCGGCAGGGCCGGAGAGGCCTTCAAGAGTTCCTCGACCTGGGCGCGCAGGCGCTCGCGCAGGGCCTCGGGCTGCGCCGCGGCGGTGCCGGCCGCCGCCTCGAGCAGGCCACCGATCTCCTCCAGATGGGCGGCAACCACGGTCTTGAGACGCCCGCCTTCGGCGCGCCGCATGGCGGTCAAAGCCTCGAGCGCGAGGACCAGGTCCTGTTCCATGGCCGCCTCGCGGGCCTCCGCCTGCTCCTTCGTGTCCGCCGGCTCGACGGCCTCGACGACGCCGCGGAACCCGAGCAGTGCGTCGAGGCTCGGGGGCGCGGATTCGATCTCGCCTTCCAGCTCGCGGATCAGCGCGATCAACTGGTCGAGCAGCGCGCGGTTGACCAGGAGCTGGACCGGCGCCGCGGCCCGGTTGACGGTGAGGCTGACCTGCAGGTTGCCCCGGCTCAAATGCTCCTGCACCGTGGCGCGGGCGGCGGGGTCCAAGGCCTCGTAGCCGGCCGGCAGGCGGCAGCGCACGTCGAGGCTGCGTCCGTTGCCGCTCCTGATTTCCCACATCCAGGTGAGCGCATCGTCCCCGCCCTCCTGGCGCGCGAAGCCGGTCATGCTGGCAACGGATCCGGTTTGATCGGCCACGGGCGGGGCCTCGGTTACGGCAATGCGCGGGCCTTTATAGACAAGCGGCCGACCGGCAACAAGACGGCTCGGCGGAACCGAAAACCGCGGCGGACACCGGTCCTTTATCGCGCCGAGGCATGACCGGACCCGGCCGAGGCCTTAGACTGGCCCCGATAGAGCGCCGAACGGCGCGGCCGGCAGCAGTAAGGCGACCCCGTGGCGACCCGGATTTTGCGCCCGACTTCGATCCTGATCACCGGCGCCTCGAGCGGCATCGGCAAGGCGCTGGCCCGGGCCTACGCCGGGCCCGGCACCGCGCTGGCGCTCACCGGGCGCGACCGCGCGCGTCTGGAGGCCGCGGCCGGCTCCTGCCGCGAGATGGGCGCGGCGGTCCGGGCCGAGACCCTGGACGTTTTGCAGCGCGACCGGCTGGCCGCCTGGATGACCGAGGTCGACGGCGCGAGCCCGCTGGACCTGGTGATCGCCAATGCGGGCGTCTCAGGGGGCACCGGCGGCAGCGGCGAGGACGCCGCCCAGGCCCGGCGCATTTTCGAGGTGAACCTGGAAGGCGTGGTCAACACGGTCATGCCGGCGCTTCACCTGATGCGGCCCCGCCGGCGCGGCCAGATCGCGATCGTGTCGTCGCTGGCCGCCTTTCGCGGCTTCCCGGGCGCGCCCGCCTACTGCGCCAGCAAGGCCGCCGTCCGGGTCTGGGGCGAAGCCCTGCGCGGCCACCTGCAGGCCGAGGGCATCGGGGTCAGCGTGATCTGCCCCGGCTTCGTCAGGACCCCCATGTCCGCGGTCAACCGGTTCCCGATGCCGTTCCTGATGGAGGCCGATCGGGCGGCGCGGATCATCCGGCGGGGGCTTTCCAGGAACCAAGCGCGGATCGCCTTCCCCTGGCCGATGTACGCCATGGCCTGGCTGCTCTCCGCCCTGCCGCCGGCGCTGATCGACCCGCTGCTGGGGAAATTTCCGGCGAAGGAATAATACCAACGGTCCTTGATATTGACCCATTTCACCGAGGCGATATTTGGTCGCCAGACAGGAGCGAGTTGCGCCGTAGTTAAGGGACACTTCAAGCAACGAGCGACGCCTCTGGCGCCGAAAAGCGCCCGGCCTTCGGTGGGGCAAATCGGCGCCGCCGGGTTCCCCAGGGAGTTTTGGGCGCCGCTTGCCCGATGTCGCCTTGATCGCGCTTCGCGCCGCGCCCTGTTTACGACTCGGGCCGGACGGACCGATTTGCTCCCATGAAATGGGTCAATATCAAGGACCGTTGGTATAAAGGCGCCGGGCCGTCCCGAACCTCGGGCAAGATTCCGGCGCCCTGCGCTGCCGCCCAAGCAGGTTGTCGAAGCTCCGCCCGCGGCGGGCGGAGGCGGGCCTGGCAAACCCTGCGGGAGCTTTAAGGACTTGCCGAGCGATCCTGGCCCGGACATTCGGCGCCGGATCAGGATCACTCGGCGTAGTCCTGTTGCCGCTTCACCTTGCGCCACCTGGCGACGTTGCGGTTGTGCTCCTCCAGGGTCCTGGCGAAAGTATGGCCGCCGTCGCCGTCGGCGACGAAGTACAGGACCTCGGTTTGGGCCGGGTTCAACACCGATTCGATCGCGGCGCGGCCCGGATTGGCGATCGGACCGGCCGGCAGGCCGTCGCTCAGATAGGTGTTGTAGGGGCCGGGCGTGCGAAGGTCCTGGCGCGTGAGCGCGCGGCCGAGCGGCCCCTTGCCGCCGGTCAGGCCGTAGACCACCGTCGGATCCGACTGCAGGCGCATGCCCTTCTTGAGCCGGTTGACGAAAACCGAGGCGACGAGCGCCCGTTCCTCGGGCACGCCGGTCTCCTTCTCGACGATGGAGGCCAGGATCACCGCCTCTTCGGGCGTGTCGAACGGCAAGCCCCCGGCGCGGTTCGGCCACAGCTCGGCCAAAAGCGCGTCGCGCGCGCGTTGCATGCGGCGGATCAGCCCGGCCCGGGCATCGCCCCTGGCGAAGTGATAGGTCTCCGGCAGGAGCGAACCCTCCGCCGGCATCGGCCCGCTCTCGCCGTCCAGAAACTCGGCATCCGCGATCAGCGCAACCGCCTCGGCGCTGGTCAGGCCCTCGGGCAGGGTGAGCCGGCGCAGCACGGTCTGTCCGCTGATCAGCACCCCCACCGCGCCGCGCATCGAGACGCCGGCGGGAAAGCGGTATTCCCCGGCCCTGAGCCTGCGGGTCGCGCCGAGGGCCCGCACGCCGAGACGGAAGACAAGGGCATCGTCGATGACGCCGGCGCCCTGCAGGCGGCCCGCGATGGCGGCCAGCCCGGCGCCGCGCGGGATGAACACGATGCTGTCGGCCTCCAGCGGGCCGGGCCTTTCGAAGCGATCGATGCCGTAAAGCGCGACCGCGGCGGCAACGATGAGCAGCGCCGCCCCGGCGAGCGCGGCGCGGCCGGCAAACCGCCACATGGCTTGCTCCGCCTAACCCCTATTGGTAGCTGGCGAGTACCAGACTCGCATTCGTGCCGCCGAAGCCGAAGGAATTGGACAGCGCCACGCGAACCGGCCGTTCCTTCGCGACGTGCGGCACGAGGTCGACATCGTCGCAGCCGGGCGAGGGTTCGTCCAGGTTCAAAGTGGGCGGCACCACGTTCTCCTTGATCGCGAGGATCGAGAAGATCGCCTCCGCCGCACCGGCCGCGCCGAGCAGGTGGCCGATCGCCGACTTGGTCGAGGACATGCTGAGCTTCCGGGCATGGTCGCCGAAGACCCGCTTGACCGCACCCAGTTCGATCATGTCGCCGAGCGGCGTCGAGGTGCCATGGGCGTTGATGTAGTCGACCTCCGAGGGGGCCATTTCGGCGTGCTCGAGGGCGGCGGTCATGGCCCGGATCGCGCCACTGCCGTCCTCCGACGGCGCGGTGACATGATGGGCGTCGCCCGACATGCCATAGCCCACCACCTCGGCGTAAATCGTGGCACCGCGTTTCTTGGCATGTTCCAACTCCTCGAGCACGACGACGCCGGCGCCCTCGCCCATGACGAAGCCGTCGCGGCCCTCGTCCCAGGGCCGCGAGGCGCGCTCCGGCGTATCGTTGAAGTTGGTGGAAAGCGCCCGGGCGGCGGAGAAGCCGGCAATGCCGATCCGGCAGACGGCGGCCTCGGTGCCGCCGGCGATCATGACGTCGGCGTCCTCGAGCCCGATGATCCGCGCGGCGTCGCCGATGGCGTGCGCCCCGGTCGAGCACGCGGTGACCACCGAGTGATTGGGTCCTTTGAAACCGTAGCGAATCGACACATGCCCGGAGGCGAGATTGATGAGCGCCGCCGGAATGAAGAAGGGCGACAGCTTCCGCGGGCCGCGTTGGTGCACGGTCATCGTGCCGTCGAAAATGGTTTGAAGCCCGCCGATACCGGAGCCGATCATGACACCGGTTCGCTCCAGGCTTCGTTCGGCGGTCGGTTGCCAGCCGGCGTCCTCGACGGCCAGCTGGGCCGCCGCCAGGGCATACACGATGAAGGGATCGAGCCGGCGCCGGTCCTGCGGCGTGACGTAGTCGTCCGGGTTGAAGTCCCCTTGCGCGGTCTCGCCGCGCGGCACCTCACCGGCGATCTTCGAGGGCAGATCGGAGACGTCGAAACTCTGGATCGACCTGAGCCCGGATTGGCCGTTGATCAACCGTTCCCAAACGGGCCGGACCCCGCAGCCAAGCGGCGTGACCAGTCCGAGTCCGGTGACGACGACTCGTCTCATGGCGGGGGATGGACGGTTGCGGAGCCCGGGAAACCTCGGCCGGAAGGCCGGCTCAGGCGTGTTCTTGAATGAAGTCGACCGCGTCTTTGACGGTCACGATCTTCTCGGCGGCGTCGTCGGGGATTTCGCACCCGAACTCCTCTTCGAAGGCCATGACCAGCTCGACGGTATCGAGACTGTCGGCGCCGAGGTCGTCGATAAAGCTCGCACCGTCCTGGACCTTGGATTCGTCGACGCCCAAATGTTCGACAACAATCTTTTTAACGCGCTCAGCGATGTCGTTACTCATTACCCTTAACCCTCAATTAACCCGGCCCTGCTCGGCCGAACTTCGGGACCTTGACCGGGCCCTGTTCAACTTCCCCCCGCGCGGCCTCATGTCACAGTATTCGCGGGCTGTGCCAACGTCCACGGTCGCCATCCGGAGGCGGACCGCACGGCCGCTATATCATGGCCATTCCACCATTTACATGCAAGGTTTGCCCGGTCACGTACGCCGCCTCGTCACTGGCCAGAAAAACCACGCAGGCCGCCACGTCCGCGGGGCTCCCGAGGCGTCCCGCCGGGACCCTGCCCAGCAGTTTTCCCCGCTGATCTTCGCCCAACGCATCGGTCATCGGGGTTTCGATAAAGCCCGGGGCGATGCAGTTGACCGTGATGCCGCGCGAGGCGACCTCCTGGGCCAGCGCCTTGGACATGCCGATCATGCCTGCCTTGGAGGCCGCGTAGTTGGCCTGGCCCGGGTTGCCGGTGACCCCGACGATCGAGGTGATGCCGATGATCCGGCCCCAGCGCCGCTTCATCATGCCGCGCAGGCTCGCCCGCGCCAGGCGGAACGCGGCGGTCAGGTTGACCTCCAGAACCTGGTTCCATTCGTCGTCCTGCATCCGCACGGCCAGGTTGTCGCGGGCAACGCCTGCGTTGTTGACCAGGATGTCGAGCCCGCCGAGGGCCGCTGCCACCCGGCCGGGCAACGCGGCTGCGGCCTCCGGATCGGCAAGGTCGCAGGGCACAACCCGCGCCCGCTCGCCCAAGGCGCCGGCCAGCTTCTCGAGCACCGCAACCCGCGTGGCGGTCAATGCCACCGTCGCCCCCTGGGCGTGCAACGCCCGGGCGATCCCGCCGCCGATGCCGCCCGAGGCGCCGGTGATGAGCGCGGCCTTGCCGGAAAGATCGAACATGATGCCCTTCCTCTTCGGTCTCGTCCTGGTTGCGATCACAGGGTCTTGATCAGAGCCTCGATCGCGGCCGGGCTGTCGACGGCCGTGCCGGCAAGGTCGCGGTCGATGTGGCGCGCCAAGCCCGTGAGAACCTTGCCGGCGCCCAGCTCGACCAGCGCCTCGACGCCGTCGTCCTTGATATACAGGACCGACTCGCGCCAGCGCACCATGGCGGTAACCTGCTCGACCAGGAGACGGCGGATCACATCCGGATCGACGACCGACGTGGCGGTGACGTTTGCAACCAGCGGCACCGCGGGCGGCTGGAGGACCACCTCGGCCAACGCCTCGGCCATGACATCGGCGGCCGGCGCCATCAGGGCGCAATGGAACGGGGCGCTCACCGGCAGCATCACCGCCCGCCTGGCCCCCCGGCCGGCGGCGATCTCGATGGCACGCTCGACCGCCGCCTTGTGGCCGCTGACCACGACCTGGCCCGGGGCGTTGTCGTTGGCCGGGTCGCAGATCTCCCCTTGAGCGGCCTCCTTGGCCACCTCCCGGACCGCCTCGAGGTCGAGGCCGAGGAGCGCCGCCATGGCGCCTTCGCCGACCGGCACGGCCTCCTGCATGGCCTGGCCGCGCCGCTTCAGCAGGCGGGACGCATCGCCGATGGCCAACGCCCCGACGGCGGCCAGCGCCGAATACTCGCCCATCGAATGGCCGGCGACGAAGCGCGCCTTGTCGGCCAAATACACCCCGCCGTCCTGCTCGAGCACCCGGACCACGGACAGGCTGACCGCCATAATCGCCGGCTGGGCGTTTTCGGTCAGCATGAGCTCGCTTTCCGGCCCCTCGAACATGACCCGGGAGAGGTGCTGGGACAGCGCGTCGTCGACCTCCTCGAAGACCCGCCGTGCGGTTGGAAAGGCCGCGGCCAGCTCCGCCCCCATGCCGACGGCCTGCGATGCCTGGCCCGGAAATACGAAGGCCCGGTTCATGCCTGTCCTCCGTTCGGCTGGCTGTCGAGGATGGTCGCGAGAAGCCGCCCAGAGATAGCGGCTGAAACCGCCCTGTCAAGCACCGGCTGGCCCAGGGGCAGGGCAATTCAAAGAAAGCCCTGCTTTGCGAGGACGATGGCATCGAGGCG
>JBHIDD010000120.1:0-7643 GCA_046759925.1 Kiloniellaceae bacterium | reverse complement strand
CTTCGGCATCAAGGCGGCCTTCCCGCTGCTGCACAACTGGCTCCAGGACGCCTACCCCGAGGCCACGGTCACGGGCACGGTCGTGCTCTCGGCCTTCACCACCAAGCTCGCGGTCTACGTGCTCGCGCGCGGATTCGCGGGCACCGAAATGCTGATTTACATCGGCGCGATCATGACCGCGTTCCCGATCTTTTACGCCGTCATCGAGAACGACCTGCGGCGCGTGCTGGCCTACAGCCTCAACAACCAGCTCGGGTTCATGGTGGTCGGCGTCGGGGTGGGCCCGGAGATGGGCCTCAACGGCGCCGTCGCTCACGCCTTGGCCCATGTCCTTTACAAGGCGCTCCTGTTCATGAGCGTGGGCGCCGCCCTGTTCCGCACCGGGACCGCCAAGGGGACGGACCTCGGCGGCCTGTATAAATCCATGCCCTTGACCATGATCTTCTGCGTCGTCGGCGCGGCGTCGATCTCGGCCTTCCCGCTGTTCTCGGGCTTTATCTCGAAGGCGCTGATTCTCACCGGGGCGGCGGACCAGGGGCGCTGGGCCGTGTGGCTCGTGCTGCTGTTCGCCTCCGCCGGGGTGTTCCACCATTCGGGCATCAAGGTGCCGTTCTTCACCTTCTTCCAGCAGGACAGGGGCATCCGATGCGAAGAGGCGCCGGTCAACATGCGGATTGCAATGGGAATCACGGCCTTTCTGTGCGTCGCCCTCGGCGTCTATCCGCAGCCGCTTTATTCGCTGCTGCCCTATCCGGTCGAATTTGTGCCCTACACCACCACCCACGTAATCACCCAACTCCAACTCTTGCTTTTCTCGGCGTTCGCCTTCGCGGTTCTAATGCGCACCGGCCTCTATCCGCCGGAAATGAAGTCCACGAACCTCGACAGCGACTGGCTTTACCGCAAGGTCCTGCCGGCGCTCTGGCGCTGGGCGATCGCGGTGGGCGGGCAGGTCCGGCTGGGCGCGCTGGCCCGCGCCGAGCGGCGGCTCGAACGCTTCATCACGCAGGTCTACCGGCACCACGGGCCGGCGGGAATCCTGGCCCGGACCTGGCCGACCGGGCACACGGTGCTCTGGGTCGCGCTGCTGCTCGGGCTCTATCTGATCCTGTATTATCTATAGGCGCCAGCGCAGGCGCCGCTCGGTCCGGCAGGCGGCGCGGGTACTGGGCCACGAAGTCGAAACCCACGAGATCCTTGAAGGCCCCATCCTTGAAGGCCCCGGCAAGACGCGCGGTGACCGGGCGGACGGCGCGCCCGTGGCGAGCGCCCTTATAGCGCGTGGGTTGTGACCTCGAGGCGCGCACCAAGCTGTTGCAGCGCCGCGTCGATATGATCGAGCCGGCTGGCGTGTCTAAGGTCGAGCAGCCGGTCAACTTGCGGCCGATGCCAATGCAGGCTGCGGGCGAGCTTGCTCTTGCTGACGCCTTTTTCGCGCATGGCCCGGTAGAGTAGAATCTTGACCACGGCCTGCGTGGGCAGTTGAACGCGGTATCTAAATCTTGGGCTCGGTTCGGGAATCTCCTCGCGGTCGGACATGCGTCCCTGGACGGCTGTTTGCAGAGCATCCACGGCGCGCAGAAGCGCGTCCTGATTATCCTCGCCGAAAGTTGCGGCCTCGGGGAAATCAGGAAAGGTCACAAGAACCGTGCCGTTCGTGTCGCGCTTGAGCCTAACCGGATACCGCATAGCTTTCCTCATTTCAGGCCCAGGTCTTTCTTGATCTTGTGCTCAAGGCCCTTGCCGATCTCTTTGCCGCCGCCGTGCATCGGCAGTATGGACTTGCGGCCTTTGAGCCGGACAATCAGGTGGCCGCCCTTGCCGGGCTCGAACGTGCAACCGTGTTTGGCGAGCCATCTTTTGAACTGGGCCGGTGTCACGGACACTATATGGGCAACACTTTCGTTGCATGCAACTCTTTTGTTGCAAAACTTTGCGAAAGATCGTCTGCCGGTTAATCTCCGGTTAACTTATTGATATAACTTTATTATAAGGGCGACCGTGCCCGGCCCTCACGCCCCCCCGGCGGCGCAGGTACTTGGCCACGACGTCGAAACCCACGAGATCCTTCAAGGCCCCGGTGAGGCGCGCGGCGACCGGACCGGGCCGCGCACTTGGCGTGCTGCGCCCGGCCGTCCCGTGGCGGGGGCTTCCGGCCCTCGGCCGGTGCGGCGTGATGGCCGACGACGGCTCACGGACCGCTTACGACACCGTGACTTGACCCGGACCGGGAAGGGGTGCAGCTATAGGCCCAGTACCCTCCATCATAGAAGGGGGCTACTAGACAACCACCGGAGCCCAGCGGAAGGACGTGACAGTCATGCGCGCAGTCTTGACAACCGTCGCGGGTCGGAAACGCGGCGTCCTTGGCGTCCTTGCCGCCGCGGCGCTTGGATTCGCCGCGAGCACGGCGCAGGCGCAGGAGGCGACGGTCATCGTACTCACCCAGGTGCCCTGCCAGTTCCTCGAGTCGGAAAACGGCGTCGATCACGGATTTACCACGACCAAAAAGGCCGACTGCGACGCGATCAACGCGCGGACCGGCGCCGAGCGCCTGGCAAAGGCCAAGGTCCTCGAGCTCAAGCCCGGCAAATACATCTTCCGGGTGACCAACAAGAACGTGCCCTACGACCTGGGCTTCTGGATCCGCGAGCACGACTACAACTGGAAGAACCCGCTGCACCAGCTGACGAAGCTCAGCGTCTCCGGCGGCGGGCTCAAGCCGGGCACGACCGAGGACTACGCGGTCGAGCTGGAGCCGGGCGACTACCTCTATTCCTGCCCGCTCAATCCGACGCCGGACTACCGCCTGGTGGTCAGGGGCTGACGGGCGGCCCGCCGCCGTCGCGCCCGCGCCGAGGGAATCCGCCCCGGTCCGCGGCGCTGCGGTCGGGTTGTCTCATTAATGCAGTAATGCAAGCCTGACCCAGGCCGACCCAGGCCGACCCAGGCCCGGACCGTGTCTCATTGATTGTCTCCTCCCTACGCTTCTGGATTTTTTTCGCACGGGTTCTCCGACCCGGCCGAAAATCATACCCCGCGATCGGTCGAAAGCAAGATCATTGGGCCGTGATTGCGCAGCTCTATACGGCAGACAGCGGGTCCTCGGCTCAAGATCCCGTGGTTCCCATGTCAAACGCCCGTGGAATCCCAGTCGCCGCGGCCCTGCAATTCGGCAATCAGCGCGTCCAGCGCCTTGGCCGCGGCGTCCAGCCGGGCGGCCGCGGTCGAGCGCAGCACCAGGAGCGCCCCGAAGCAGCCGGCCCGGTGGAACGGATAGCTGCCGATCTCGACCTCCGGGTAAGCCTTCTGCAGCGCGTCCAGGCCCTCGGCCAGCACGCCCTCGGGCAGATCCACCGTGACCGCGCGGGAAACCAGCGGCGTGCCGCCGGTCAAGCGGTGGACCGTGCTTTCGAACATCGCCCGCATGACCGGCGGACTGCCGGCCATGACGAAGACGTTGCCGATCTGGAAGCCGGGCGCGTGGCTCACCGGATTCTCGATGAGAACCGCGCCTTCCGGGGTATTGGCCATGCGCAGGCGCGCGTCGTTCAGCTCGCCGGGCGCGTAGTGCGCCTCCAGGAGCGCGCGGGCTTCCGGGTTCTGGATCAGCGGCACGCCGAAGGCCTCGGCCAGGCACCGCGCGGTGATGTCGTCGTGCGTCGGGCCGATTCCCCCGGTGGTGAAGACATAGGTGAAGCGCCGCCGCACCTCGTTCACGGCGGCCACGATCGCGGCCGCCGCATCCGGGATGACCCGCACCTCCATGAGGCGGATGCCGATCTCGTCCAGCCGCCGGCCCAGGTACGCCAGGTTGGCGTCCTGGGTGCGCCCGGAGAGGATCTCGTTGCCGATGATGAGCAGGGCGGCGGTAACGGGCTGATCAGGCATCGGGCCGCCGGTTGGCGGGGCTGTCCCTTATCCGCGGGTGTAGCCCTTGGCGTTCATGCAGTCGCTGAACAGCGCGGGCCGGCGCCGGGTCCGCTCGAAGCTCCTCATCCGGTGCCGCAGCGCGGTCAGGCCGAAGCCGGCATCCGAGCTGTCGAAGGCCGCGCCCATGTCGCTCTCGATGCGCACGTCGTGGTCGATCTGCGCCCGCGCGTAGGTGTCGCAAGCCTCGATGTCGGCGCGGTACCGCCCCACGCCCGTGCCGGGCTTGACCCAGACGGCGCCATCGGGACCCTTGAGGAGAATCGGCGCATCCCCGGCGGCCTCC
Source organism: Kiloniellaceae bacterium (assembly GCA_046759925.1). GTDB lineage: Bacteria > Pseudomonadota > Alphaproteobacteria > Kiloniellales > J153 > JBHIDD01. Next base: position 3,427 of record JBHIDD010000120.1, on the reverse strand, counting down.
GGCGCGCCGGACGATCCACCGCCGGTTTCGGCCTCGGTGGTCCGGACGGTGCTGTCGGGATCAGTGCCGCCGGTATCGGCCGCACCGTAGATCGTGCGACCGGCGGTTGTTCCCGTCCCGGCGACATCGCTTACCGCTTGCGCGGCGCCGCCCGCGGCCGCCGGCAGCGGGATACCGGTCCTGGGCGACGATGCACAGGCGGCCAGCCCCAGCACGGCGACGACGGTGACCGGAAGGGGGACGAAAGATTTCAACGACTTCATGGCGAGAAATCCTTGGGCAAGGCGTCATGGCCCGCTTGGATTCACGGTTTGCAATAACCTGTGCTTCCATACCGGAAGTTGCAAGCGTGAAACCTGGGGATAACCACGCGCCAGGTTGAAAGGCGCAGTTACGCCGCCTAATTTGGCGCCATGAGGTTTTCCGATCCGTTAATACCGGGACGCCTGATCCGTCGCTACAAGCGCTTCCTCTCCGAGGTCGAGCTGGACGGCGGCGCTGTCGTGGTCGCCCATTGCGCCAATCCCGGCTCGATGCTGGGCCTGGCCGATCCCGGCGCCCGAGTTTGGCTTTCGCCCTCGCGTAACCCGGCGCGTAAGCTGAAATATTCCTGGGAGCTGACCGCCGTCGACGACCACCTGGTCGGGATCAACACGAGCCGGCCGAATGCCCTCGTCGAGGAGGCGATCCGCACCGGGAAGGTCGCCGAGCTTACCGGCTACGACAACCTGCGCCGCGAGGTGCGCTACGGCAGGAGCAGCCGGATCGACATCCTGCTGGAATCCGAGGGCCGGCCGGCCTGTTACGTCGAGGTGAAGAACGTCCACATGAAGCGGGGGCCGACGGCGGCGGAGTTTCCGGATTCGGTGACCAAGCGCGGCGCCAAGCATCTGGCCGAACTGGCCGCGGCCGCCCAAGCGGGCGCCCGGGCGGTCATGTTCTTTCTGGTCCAGCGCGGCGACTGCGCCGGCGTCGAGATCGCGGCAGACATCGATCCGGATTACGACCGCGGCTTGCGCACGGCGCTTGCGCGCGGCGTCGAGGCGCTCTGTTATAGTTGCACGGTCGGGCGCGAGGCCATCGAATTGCACCGTCGCCTGCCGCTTGTGCTTTAACCGGCGCGGCCGGCGGAAATTTTGGCAAGGTCGGTATGGGACAGAGCCAACCCCTGGCGGACTCGAGCGCCGATCAGCGCCGCATCGTGATCCACGGCGCGGCGGACTTCGAGGGCATGCGCAGGGCCGGGCGCCTGGCCGCGGAGACGCTCGACCATATCACCCCGGCGGTCACCTCCGGCGTGACCACCGAAGCGCTCGACCGCCTGTGCTACGGCTTCATCGTCGCGCGCGGCGCGGTGCCGGCGCCGCTCAACTACCGCGGGTTCCCCAAGTCGATCTGCACCTCGGTCAACCACGTCGTCTGCCACGGCATCCCGACCGACCGGAAGACGCTCAAGGACGGCGACATCATCAACATCGACGTCACCGTCATCCTGGACGGCTGGCACGGCGATACCAGCCGGATGTTTTACGTCGGCAAGCCGGGCGTAAAGGCGCGCCGCCTGGTCGAGGTGACCTACCAGGCGATGATGCGCGGCATCGAGGCGGTCAGGCCCGGGGCCACGCTGGGCGACATCGGCCACGCGATCCAGAGCTTCGCCGAGAAGGAGCGGTTTTCGGTGGTGCGCGACTTCTGCGGCCACGGCCTGGGCCGGGTCTTCCACGACGCGCCCAGCGTGCTGCACTACGGCGAGCCGGGCGGCGGGCTGGAGCTGCGCGAGGGCATGTTCTTCACCGTCGAGCCGATGATCAACGCCGGGCGCTTCGAGGTGAAAATCCTCGATGACGGCTGGACCGCGGTGACCCGCGACAAGTCGCTTTCGGCGCAGTTCGAGCATTCCGTCGGGGTGACCCCGGCGGGGTGCGAAATTTTCACCCTCTCGCCCAAGGGCTGGCACCATCCGCCCTACGACGGGGTGGATTTCGGCTAAGCGTGCTGCTGGCGGCCGGCAAGGGGGGCGCCATGGCCAAGGGCAACCGGCATTTTCACGGCCACCGCGAACGCCTGCGCCGGCGCGTGCTGGACAAGGGCGCGGACTCGCTGGCCGACTACGAAATCCTGGAATTCCTCCTGTTCGGGGCCAAGCAACGCGGCGATACCAAACCGCTCGCCAAGGCGCTGATCGGGCGCTTCGGGAACCTTGCCGGCGTGCTGAGCGCCAGTCCAAGGGAACTCGCCGCCGTCCCGGGCATGGGTGATTCCTCGATCGCTGTGCTCAAGATCGTCCCGGACGCCGCCCGGCGCCTCGCCCTCGAGGAACTGGCCGAACGCCCGGTGATCGCTTCCTGGGACAAACTGCTGGCCTACTGCCGGATCGCCATGGGCCGCGAGAAGGTGGAGCAGTTCCGGCTTCTCTTCCTGGACAAGAAGAACCGGTTGATCGCCGACGAATTGCAGCAGCATGGCACCGTCGACCACACGCCGATCTACCCGCGCGAGGTGGTGAAAAGGGCGCTCGAGCTGGGCGCCTCGGCGCTCATCCTGGTGCACAACCACCCGTCGGGCGATCCGACGCCGTCGAAGGCCGACATCGAAATGACCCGCGAGGTCCAGGAGGCCGCCGCCAAGCTGGGCATCGCGGTCCACGACCACATCATCATCGGCAGATCCGGGCAAAGCAGCTTCAAGACCCTGGGTCTGCTCTGATGGCCCGGGCCGCTAGGCCGAGAAATACTTGGCCTGCGGATGGTGCAGCACGATGGCGCTGGTCGACTGCTCGGGGTGGAGCTGGAACTCGTCGGACATGGTAACCCCGATGTTCTCGGCCTCGAGCAGCCGCAATAGAAGCGCCTGGTCCTCCAGGTTCGGGCAGGCCGGATAGCCGAAGGAATAGCGCGAGCCCCGGTAGCCCTGCCGCAGCATCTTGTCCATGCCGCGCGCATCCTCGTGGCCGAAGCCCAGCTCGGCGCGGATCCGCTTGTGGACATACTCGGCCAGGGCCTCGGCCATCTCGACGCCCAGGCCGTGGAGGTAGAGGTAGTCCTGGTAGCGGTTCTCGGCGAACCACTCGCGCGCCACGTCGGAGGCGCGCTGGCCGATGCTGACGATCTGCAGGCCGAGCACGTCCCGCTGGCCGCTGCCCACGTCGCGCAGGAAGTCGGCGATGCACAAGCCGCCCTCGCGCGCCTGGCGCGGCAGGGTGAAGCGCCCCGCCTCGGCCGCCTCGGCCGCGGGATCGAAGAGGACGATATCGTTGCCCTCGGCAGCCGCCGGCCAGTAGCCGTAAACCGCCTGGGGAACCAGGATGTCGTGCTGCTTGGAGACATCCAACATACGTTTAAGAACGGGCCGTAACTCCCTGCGCGCCCAGGTCATGTAGGCGTCCAATGACCGGCCGTTCTTCCGGTAGCCCCAGTGGAACTGGAAC
>JBHIDD010000119.1:0-7653 GCA_046759925.1 Kiloniellaceae bacterium | reverse complement strand
GTCATCGGCCAGGTCACGCCGCCGATGGCCATCGCCCTCTTCATCTCGGGCAGAATCGCCCAGGTCGACCAGATAGACGTGCTCAAGGCCAACATGCCGTTTTTCTGGGGCATCATCGCCTTTCTTCTGACGGCGATCGCCGTGCCGGACATCGCGACTTGGCTGCCCGGATTGGTGCGCGAATAATTTCGCGACTTCGACGCTTTGCCGCCCCGACAAAGGCCCACGCTACCGCCGGCACGCCGCGCGGCCCGGGGCTCCGCCGCTTGGCCGGCCCGGTTCCGCCTGAACTGAAAATGCTCAAGCCCTTGCCCCGCTGCCGACGGTGGGCGAAAACATCTCCGTGCAGGACTCCACGCGCGCGTTCCCGGGCGGATGCTGCGGCCCGTTGGCGGGGCCCCTGCCGAACCACTAGGATGACCCGCAGTCGAGGACAAAAGCCTTATTGAATTTCGGTATTGATCGGAGGAGACGTCATGACCGATACGCAGCGCAAGGCGCGCAGCCACGAATGGTTCGGCAAGGCCGACAAGGACGGCTTCGCCCATCGAAGCTGGATGAAAAACCAGGGCCTGCCGCATCATCTGTTCGACGGCCGGCCGGTGATCGGCATCTGCAACACCTGGTCGGAGCTCACCCCCTGCAACGCGCATTTCCGGGCGGTCGCCGAGCGGGTCAAGCGCGGCGTCTTCGAGATGGGCGGCTTCCCGCTCGAATTCCCGGTGATGTCGCTGGGCGAGACGCTGATGCGGCCGACCACCATGATGTTCCGGAATCTCGTCAGCATGGATGTGGAGGAATCGATCCGCGCCAATCCGATCGACGGCGTGGTGCTGCTCGTCGGCTGCGACAAGACCACGCCGGCCCTGATGATGGGCGCGGCCAGCTGCGATTTGCCGAGCCTCGTGATCTCGGGCGGGCCGATGCTGAACGGCCGCTTCCGGGACGAGCAGATCGGCTCCGGCACCCATGTCTGGAAGTTCGACGAGATGGTCCGCACCGGCGAGATGACGCTCGCCGATTTCATGGACGCGGAGGCCTGCATGTCCCGTTCGGCGGGCCACTGCATGACCATGGGCACGGCGTCCACCATGGCGAGCATGGTCGAGGCGCTCGGCATGGGGCTGCCCAGCAACGCCGCGATCCCGGCCGCCGATTCGCGGCGTTATGCGCTCGCGCACCTGGCCGGGCGGCGGATCGTCGAGATGGTCCGGGAGGATTTGCGCATCTCGAGGATCCTGACGCGGAAGGCCTTCGAAAACGCGATCCGGGTCAACGGCGCGATCGGCGGCTCGACCAACGCGGTCATCCACCTGCTGGCACTCGCCGGGCGCGTCGGAGTCGATCTCTCGCTCGACGACTGGGACCGGATCGGCCATGACGTGCCGTGTCTCGTCAACCTCATGCCCTCGGGCCAGTACCTGATGGAGGACTTTTACTACGCCGGCGGGCTGCCCGCGGTGATCCGCGAGCTGGGCGACCTCATCCACCGCGATGCGCCGACCGTCAACGGCCGGACGATCTGGGACAACTGCCGGGACGCCCCCTGCCACAACCGGGAGGTGATCTTTCCGCTCGACGCGCCGTTCAAGCCGCAGGGCGGGATTGCCGTGCTGCGCGGCAATCTGGCGCCCAAGGGCGCGATCATCAAGCCGTCCGCCGCCTCGCCCGCATTGATGCGCCACCGCGGCCGGGCCGTGGTCTTCGAGGACATCGATGATCTCAAGGCGCGGCTCGACGATCCGGACCTCGCCGTCGACGGAACCTGCGTCATGGTGATGAAGAACTGCGGGCCCAAGGGCTACCCGGGCATGGCGGAGGTCGGCAACATGCCGCTGCCCAAGAAGCTGCTGCAAAACGGCGTGACCGACATGGTCCGCATTTCGGACGCCCGGATGAGCGGCACCGCCTACGGCACGGTGGTGCTCCACGCCGCCCCCGAGGCGGCGGCCGGCGGGCCGCTCGCCCTGGTTAAGGACGGCGATGTGATCGAGCTGGACGTGCCCGCCCGGCGGCTGCATCTGGAGGTCTCCGAGGCGGAGCTGGGGCGCCGCCGGGAAGCCTGGCACCCGGCGCCGCAGAGCTATTCCCGCGGCTGGGCGCAGCTTTATACCGCGCACGTCATGCAGGCCGACACCGGCTGCGACCTCGACTTCCTGGTCGGCCAAAGCGGCGCCCCGGTGCCCCGCGAGTCGCATTAGAACCGCTTTCGAAGCGGGCGCGCGATTGTGTGTGGACCTTGCCCCCGGCAGGGTCTAACCTCATGGAACTCAACGGAACAAACGCGCGGGATAATGGCCGGGCGCACCAGGGAGAGAACATGGCCGCCGTGGAAATCCTGAACGTCCACAAGTCGTTCGGGTCCACCGAAGTCCTTCACGGCATCGATATCGACATCCCGGATCAGGCCTTCGTCGTGCTGGTCGGGCCTTCCGGCTGCGGCAAGACGACGTTGCTGCGTATGATCGCCGGCCTGGAAGAGATCACCGCCGGCGAAATCCGGATCGGCCCTCGGGTGGTCAACACCGTGCCGCCGAAGGAACGCGACATCGCCATGGTGTTCCAGAATTACGCCCTCTACCCGCACATGAAGGTCTTCGACAACATGGCCTTCAGCATGAAGCTGGCCAGGCTCGACCGCGCGACGATCGCGCAGCGGGTCCAACGCGCCGCCGAGATCCTGGGCCTGGTCGAGTTCCTGGACCGCTATCCGCGTCAGCTTTCCGGCGGGCAGCGTCAGCGCGTGGCGATGGGCCGCGCAATCGTGCGGGACCCGGCCGTGTTCCTGTTCGACGAGCCGCTGTCCAACTTGGACGCCAAGCTGCGCGTCCAGATGCGGACCGAAATCAAGGAACTGCAGCATCGGCTCCGGACCACCTCGGTCTATGTGACCCACGACCAGATCGAGGCTATGACCATGGCCGAGAAGATCGTGGTCATGCACGACGGCCGGGTGGAGCAGGTCGGCGATCCGCTCGAGGTCTACGACCGGCCGATCAACACCTTCGTGGCGGGATTCATCGGCTCGCCGGCGATGAACTTCATCGCGGGCAATATCCGGGTGACCGACGGGGATGCGATCATGGTCGCCGACGACGGCACTGTTCTGCCAATCCACCCGGATAACGGCGGGGCCGACGGCCAACGGGTCATCTATGGCGTGCGGCCCGAGCATTTCACGCTCGCCGGCGAGATCGACGGCGTGCCGGCGGAAGTGGTGGTCGTCGAGCCGACGGGCGCAGAGACCCTGGTGGTCTGCCGGATGGCGCACACCGTGGTCCAGGCGGCCTTTCAGGAGCGCCACCGCTTCGCGCCCGGTCAGCGGATCGCGCTCAGGCCGGCGCGGCAGCACGTGCACCTGTTCGACGCGGACAGCGGAATGCGCGTCACCTGATTTCACCGCGGGCCCCGGCGGCCGATCGGGCGGCCGGGGCCGGGATCGGTTGTTGCGAAGGGCCGCAGCGCAAATCGAACGGCCCGGTGGATAAACGGCAAAACAGGAGGAACCCATGAACAAGTTCACGAGACGGGATGCCTTGAAACTCGGCGCCGGCGCAGCCGCGCTCGCCGCCGGATCGAGCCTAATCAAGCCGGCTGGCGCGGCCACGAAAATGTCGTTCGCCCCGGAAGCCGGCGCCAAGCTTCGCGTGTTGCGCTGGAAACGCTTCGTCAAGGGCGACGAGGACCTGTGGATGGCCAACACCGCGAAGTTCACACAGGCGACCGGCGTCGAGGTGCGCACCGACCATGAATCGTGGGAGGACGTGCGGCCGAAGGCGGCCGTGGCGGCCAACATCGGCAGCGGCCCCGACATTTTCGTCGCCTGGTTCGACGACCCGCACCTCTACCCGGAGAAGCTTGTCGATCTCACCGATCTCGCCGACTATCTGGGCGGCAAGTACGGTGGCTGGTACGACGTTTGCGAAAAGTATGGCAAAAAGGATGGTCGCTGGATTTCGCTGCCCCTGGGGGCCCCGAGCGCCTGCCTCGTCGCCCGCGACACCTGGCTGAAGGAGGCCGGGTTCGAGGCGATCCCGAACGACATGCAAGGGTTGCTCAATCTCTGCAAGGCGCTCAAGGAGAACGGCCACCCGCCGGGCTTCGCCCTGGGCAATGCGGTGGGGGATGGCAACACCTGGACCCACTGGCTGCTGTGGTCTTTCGGCGGCAAAGTGGTGAACGAGGCCAACGAAGTGGTCGTCAACAGCCCCGAGACCATCCAGGCTCTGGAGTTTGCGCGGGAGCTTTACGAGACCTTCATCCCGGGCACGCTGTCGTGGCTCGATGCGAACAATAACAAGGCGTTCCTGTCCGACCAGATCGGCCTCACCGCGAACGGCATCTCGATCTACTACGCGGCCAAGACGTCGAAGGATCCGAAGCTGCAGGCCATAGCCAAGGACATCCAACACGCCAACTTGCCGGTCGGGCCGGTTGGCAGACCCGCCGAGCTGCACCTGCTGACCCAGGCGATGGTGTTCAAGTACACGAAGTACCCGAACGCAGCGAAAGAGTACCTCCGCTTCATGTGGGAAAAAGAACAGTTTGACCCTTGGATGCAGGCGGCGATCGGCTACGTCACCCAGCCGCTCAAGGCCTACGCGCAACACCCGGTGTGGACCGAGGATCCCAAGCACACGCCCTACCGCGACACGGTGGCGCGGATGCTGCCCAACAGCCATGCCGGCACCCTCGGGTACGCCTCCGCGGCGGTGATGGCCGATTACATCGTCGTCAACATGATCGCCGAGGCGGCCTCGGGCGACACGCCGCCCAAGGACGCCGCAGCGCGCGCCGAGAAGCGCGCGCTGCGCTACTACAGAGTCTGATCGGAAGGCGCCCCGCGTCCGCCGGTGGGACCCGGCGGGCGCCGGGCAGCCCTTCGAGGGACGGGCTGAGCACTTGGTTGGATCAACGCACAGCCCGTAATGCCTGGCACTCGTGCGTCGAGAAACTCGGCATGACGGCCTCCCCCTGAGTTTGACGAAGGGGAGCTTGACGGACGGCGAGGCCCGTTTCTCGGACTTATGAATCCGGGCACCCGGGAATTGCACATGGCGCAAGCCGCCGTAGGACGCGCGCCGGCCCGACGCCTCTCGCTGGCGGCACGCCTCAACAACAGCCGGATGGCCCTCAGCCTGCTGTTGATGTTCCCGGCGGCATCCTTGTTGCTTCTGTTCCTGACCTACCCGCTGGGCCTCGGCGTCTGGCTGGGCCTGACCGACACCAAGATCGGCCGCAGCGGAATTTTCATCGGGCTGGAAAACTATGCGTGGCTGTTCGCCGATTCGGTCTTCTGGCTGTCGGTGTTCAACACCTTTCTCTACACGCTTGTGGCGAGCATCATCAAGTTCGCGCTCGGCCTCTCGCTGGCGATCGTCCTGAACAACCATTTCCCGTTCAAGGCGCTCATACGCGCTATCGTTCTGTTGCCCTTTATCGTGCCTACGGTGCTCTCAGCGATCGCCTTCTGGTGGATCTACGATTCGCAGTTCTCGATCATCAGTTGGGCGCTGATCAAGCTGGGCCTGATCGATGCCTACATCGACTTCCTGGGCCAGCCGAACCTCGCCCGCGCCTCGGTGATCGCGGCCAACATCTGGCGGGGCATCCCTTTCGTGGCGATCTGCCTGCTCGCCGGGCTGCAGACGATTTCCCCGTCGCTGCACGAAGCCGCCGTGCTCGACGGCAGCACCAGCTGGCAGCGCTTCCGTTACGTGACCTTCCCGCTGCTGACCCCGATCATCGCCGTGGTGATGACCTTTTCGGTTCTGTTCACCTTCACAGATTTCCAGCTCATCTACGTGCTGACCCGGGGCGGGCCGATCAACGCGACGCACCTGATGGCGACCCTCTCGTTCCAACGCGCGATCCCGGGCGGCAACCTCGGGGAGGGCGCGGCGATCGCGACCGCCATGATCCCCTTCCTCCTGGCGGCGATCCTATTCAGCTATTTCGGGCTGCAGCGCCGGCGCTGGCAACAGGGCGGCGGAGATGCTTAGGGGGACGCGCAGGCAGCAGGCCTCCGAGGGCGGGATGGCCTATCTCGTCACCCTGCCGCAACGGGTGGTCACCCTTTACGTCCCGCTCGGGCTATTCCTCTTCGTCTTGCTCTTCCCGTTCTACTGGATGACGCTCACCACCTTGAAACCCAATGCCGAGCTGCTCGACATCAAGACCCAAAATCCGTTCTGGGTGAGCAATCCGACGCTCGCGCACATCGAGAAGCTGCTGTTCGAAACCTCCTACCCGGAGTGGCTGTGGAACACCATGCTGATCTCGGTGGTCTCCACCTTCCTCTCGCTGTTTTGCGCCGTGCTGGCGGCCTATGCCATCGAACGGCTGCGCTTCAAGGGCGCGCGCTTCGTCGGCATGGCGATCTTCCTGGCCTACCTGGTGCCGCCCTCGATCCTGTTCATTCCGCTGGCCACCATGGTCTTCCAGTTCGGCATCTTCGACACCAGGATCGCCCTCATCCTCACCTACCCGACCTTCCTGATTCCGTTTTGCACCTGGCTGCTGATGGGCTATTTCCGCTCGATTCCCTACGAGCTCGAGGAATGCGCCCTGATCGACGGCGCCTCGCGCCTGCAGATCCTGGTCCGAATCATGCTGCCGCTCGCGGTGCCGGGACTGATCTCGGCCGGCATCTTCGCCTTCACCCTGTCGTGGAACGAGTTCATCTACGCGCTGACCTTCATCTCCTCCTCGGAGAACAAGACGGTGCCGGTCGGCGTGGTGACCGAGTTGGTCGAAGGCGACGTCTACCACTGGGGCTCGCTCATGGCCGGCGCGCTCCTGGGCTCGGTGCCGGTGGCGCTGCTCTATTCCTTTTTCGTCGAGCACTACGTCTCGTCGATGACCGGCGCGGTCAAGGAATAGGCGCGGGGCCGGGTATGGCCCGCCTCAATAGGTCGCGCGGCCGCCGGAGATGTCGAACACGCCGCCGGTGGCAAAAGAGCAGTCCTCGGAGGCCAGCCAGGCGACGAGCGCGGCCACCTCCTCGACCTTGACGAAGCGCTTGCGCGGGATCTTCGAGAGCATGTAGTCGATGTGCTCCTGGCTGATCTGGTCGAAAATCCGGGTCCGGGCGGCGGCCGGGGTCACGCAGTTGACCGCGATGTCGTGGTCCGCCAGTTCCTTGCCGAGCGACTTGGTGAGCGCGATCACCCCGGCCTTCGCCGCGCTGTAGGCCGGCGCGTTCGGGTTGCCCTCCTTGCCGGCGATCGAGGCGACGTTGACGATGCGCCCGTAGTTCCGGGCGATCATCCCCGGGACCACCGCCCGGCAGCAGTGGAAGACGCCGGTGAGATCGACCTCGAGCACCCGGCGCCAGTCCTCGACCGGGTACTCCCAGGTCCGTGTCGTCGGGCCGGCGATGCCGGCATTGTTGACCAGGATGTCGATCCCGCCGAGGCTTGCCTGCGTGGCCTCGACCGCGGCCTCGACACTGGTCAAGTCGGTGACGTCCATGTCGACCCCGTGGACCACGCCGCGGCTATGTGCGAAGTCCAACGCGTCGCAGACCTTGAGGACGATCTGCAGGCAACGGATCGGCGAGAACTCGCGGACCGTCGCCGTATCCCCTTCCTCGAGCCCGCGGATGACGTCGGCCAGCGTCCGGCCGCGCACGAGCTTCATCGTGAAGTAGGG
>JBHIDD010000118.1:0-7654 GCA_046759925.1 Kiloniellaceae bacterium | reverse complement strand
GCCGTTCTTCGCCGTGGTGGCGGCCTGGATGCTGGCCGCCGAAAAGGCCGGGCAAGGCGTTCCCGGCACCAAGATCGCGTTTGCCCTGTGGCTCGCCGTGATCGGCCTGCTCGTGCTGCAGCCCGACGTGGGCCAAGCCTTCGTGGTGACCGCGGTCTGGGGCGCGCAACTGTTCCTCGCCGGGTTGCCGCTCATTTGGATCGGTCTCCTGGCGGCGGTCGGCCTCGCCGGCATGGTCGGGGCGTACTTCGCCCTGCCCCACGTGGCGGCGCGCATCGACGGCTTCCTGGATCCGGCGGCCGGCGCCAGGTACCAGATCGAACGCTCGATCGAGGCCTTCATGAACGGCGGGCTGTTCGGCCGCGGCCCCGGCGAGGGCACGGTCAAGGCGCTGCTGCCCGATGCCCATTCGGACTTCATCTTCGCGGTCGCGGGCGAGGAGCTGGGCCTGGTCGCCTGCCTGATCATCGTCGGCCTCTTCGCCTTCGTCGTGTTGCGCGGCTTTGCCCGCCTGTTGCAGGAACACAGCCTCTTCGTGGTGCTTGCCGGCACCGGCCTGCTCGTGCTCTTCGGCCTGCAGGCCCTGATCAACATGGCCTCCGCCCTGCATCTCATGCCGACCAAGGGCATGACCCTGCCGTTCATCAGCTACGGCGGATCCTCGCTGATCGGGATGGCGCTGAGCATGGGCATGGTCCTGGCATTGACTCGGCGGCGCGCCGGCCCGGGAGGCCCCGGATGACCCCGGCGATGCCCAAACGCGTGATCCTGGCGGCCGGCGGCACCGGGGGCCACATGTTCCCCGCCAAGGCGCTGGCGCGGGAACTGATCGGCCGGGGCCTGAGCGTGGCGCTGATCACCGACCGGCGCGGCGGCGGCTTCGGCCCGGACCTGCCGCAGGTCGAGACCCACTGCATCAGCGCGGGCGGCCTGGCCGGAAGCGGCCTCGTGACGAGGCTCCGAAGCCTCGCCCGTCTGGGCCTGGGGCTGCTTCAGGCCCGCGCTTTGCTCAAGAGGCTGGACGGCGACGTGGTGGTCGGCTTCGGCGGCTATGCCTCGGTGCCCACGGTCCTGGCCGGCGCGCGCCTCGGCCTGCGCGTCGTGCTGCACGAACAGAACGCGGTGCTCGGCCGTGCCAACCGGCTGCTGGCCGCGCGCGCCCAGGCGATCGCCACCTCCTTCGACCGGGTGGACGGCATTGCGGATGCCGACCGGGCCAAGGTCCGGGTCACCGGGAATCCGGTCCGCCCGGCGATCGCCGCGCTGGGCCGTCGGCCCTATGCCCTGCCCGACGGGGCGGACCGGCTGCGCCTCCTGGTCATCGGCGGCAGCCAAGGCGCCAGCATCTTCGACGAGGTGGTGCCGGCCGCGATCTGCCGCCTGTCGGACAACCTGCGGTGCCGCCTCGAGGTCAGCCAGCAGGTCCGCGGCCTGGATCCGCAGGCCGTCGTAGCGGAATACCGGAACTGCGGCGTCCAGCACGAGCTGGCGCCCTTCTTCGACGACCTGGCGGACCGGCTGGCCGCGGCGCACCTGGTGATCAGCCGCGCCGGGGCCTCGACGGTGGCCGAGCTGGCGGCGGCCGGGCGCCCGGGGCTCATGGTGCCCTACCCCGCCGCCACCGACGACCATCAGACCGCCAATGCCCGGCACCTGGCCGAGACCGGCGGCGGCTGGCTGATGCCCCAGTCCACGTTGACGGCACAGGCCCTGGCCGAGCGCCTCCAGTCGTTGCTCGGCAACCCTGGCCTGCTCGCCCGCGCCTCCCGCTGTGCCCGGGCCGGCGCCCGCGCCGAGGCCGCCAAGCACTTGGCCGAGGTCGTCTGCCGCACCGCCGGGAACGACGGCGACCGCATGGCCCAAGGGGAGGCCGCCGCATGACGCGCCTGCCGCTCGACCTCGGCAACATCCACTTCGTCGGCATCGGCGGGATCGGCATGAGCGGGATCGCCGAGATCCTGAACAACCTCGGCTACCAGGTCCAGGGCAGCGACATCGCCGAGAGCGCCAACGTGCAGCGGCTGCGCGCCATGGGCATCGCCATCGAGATCGGCCACCGGGCCGAGCACGTGGAAGACGCCCAGGTGGTGGTCGTCTCCTCGGCGGTCAAGCCGGACAACCCGGAGGTGGCGGCCGCCCGCGCGCGCTTCGTGCCGATCGTGCGCCGCGCCGAGATGCTGGCCGAGCTGATGCGCCTCAAGTGGTCGGTCGCGGTCGGCGGCACCCATGGCAAGACCACGACCACCTCGCTGATCGCCGCGCTGCTCGAGGCCGCCGGGCTCGATCCCACGGTGGTCAATGGCGGCATCATCAACGCCTACGGCACCAACGCGCGCCTCGGCCAGGGCGACTGGATGGTGGTCGAGGCCGACGAGAGCGACGGCACCTTCGTCAAGCTGCCCGCCACCATCGCCGTGGTCACCAACGTGGACCCGGAACACCTCGACTTCTACGGCTCGGTCGATGCCTTGCACGACGCCTTCGAGAGCTTCGTCGAGAACATCCCGTTCTATGGCGTGGCCGTGCTCTGCATCGACCATCCGGTGGTCCAGGCGCTGATCGGGCGGATCGAGGACCGCCGCATCCTCACCTACGGCGAAAGCCCGCAGGCGGACGTCCGCGCGGTCCATCTGACGACCGCGGCCGATGCCGTGCGCTTCGACGTGGTGCTCACCAACCGGAGCGAGGGGACCAGCCGGACCATCGAGGGCTTCCGCCTGCCGATGCCGGGCCGGCACAACGCGCAGAACGCGCTGGCCGCCGTCGCCGTCGCCCAGGAAATCGGCATCGCCGACGATACCGTGCACGGCGCCCTGGCCGGTTTCGCCGGAGTCAAGCGGCGCTTCTCCAAGACCGGCGAGGTGCGCGGGATCACCGTGATCGACGATTACGGCCACCATCCGGTCGAGATCGCCGCCGCCCTGGAGGCCGCGCGCGAGGCCATCGACAGGGAGAACGGCGGCAAGGTGATCGCCATCGTGCAGCCGCACCGCTTTACGCGGCTTGCCAACCTCTTCGAAGAGTTCTGCACCTGTTTCAACGACGCCGATCACGTCGTCGTCGCCGAGGTCTATCCCGCCGGCGAGCAACCGATCGAAGGCATCCACCGCGACGCCATGGTGGCGGGCCTGCGCGCCCGCGGCCACCGCCGGGTCACGGCGCTGGCCGATCCCGAGGAGCTGGCCCCGCTGGTGCGCGAGCTGGCCGGACCCGGTGACCTGGTGATCTGTCTCGGGGCCGGAAGCATCGGCGCCTGGGCGAACGCCTTGCCGGCCAAACTCGAAGCCCTCTTCGCGGCCGAGGCGCCGAAGTCGGCGGGAGCCGGGCCATGATGACCGGGACCAAGCCGGTCGCCGCGCGCCTGATCGACCGGCTGCCCCAGGTACGCGGCCGCTACAGGGAAAACGCGCCGCTTGCCGGGATCACCCGGTTCCGCGTCGGCGGCCCGGCGGAGGTGATGTTCCGCCCGGCCGACCGCGACGGCCTTCTGGAGTTTCTTGCGCGCAAGCCGGCGGATGTGCCGGTCACCGTGATCGGCGTCGGCTCGAACCTGTTGGTGCGCGATGGCGGGGTTCCGGGGGTGGTGCTGCGCCTCGGCCGCGGCTTCGCCGAGATCGAAACCGAGGACCACGATGTCCTCTGCGGCGCGGCGGCGCTCGACCTCAACGTCGCCAAGGCGGCCAAGCTCAAGGGCATCGGCGGGCTCGAGTTCCTGTGCGGCGTGCCGGGCACCATCGGCGGTGCGCTGCGCATGAACGCCGGCGCCTACGGCAAGGAGATCAAGGACGTCCTGGTCTGGGCCGAGGCCGCGGACCTGGGGGGCCAAACCCACCGCCTGGGCGGCGACGAGCTCGGCTTCGCCTACCGGCACACCTCGGTGCCGGCCGACTGGATCTTCCTCGGCGCGCGGCTCCGCGGCCATGCCGACGACCCGGCGGCTGTGGCCAGCCGGATGAGCGAGATCCAGGAGACGCGCACCGGGAGCCAGCCGATCCGGACCCGGACCGGCGGCTCGACCTTCATGAACCCGCCGGGAGAAGAGGCCTGGCGACTGATCGAGAGGGCCGGCTGCCGGGGCCTCCGGCGCGGCGGCGCCATGGTCTCGGAGCAGCACTGCAACTTCCTGATCAACACCGGTTCGGCCAGCGCCGCCGACCTCGAGGCCCTGGGCGAAGAGGTCCGGGCCAGGGTCCGCGCGGAAACCGGGATCACCCTCGAATGGGAGATCCGCCGCATCGGCGCGCCGGCGCAAGCCGCGGGCGAACCGTCATGACCCGGCGGGTGGCGGTGCTCATGGGCGGCATGTCGGTGGAGCGGGACGTCTCGCTGGTCAGCGGGCGCGCCTGCGCCGGGGCCCTGCGCGAGGCCGGTTATGACGCCTTCGAGATCGAGGTCGGCCGCAATGTCGCCGCGCTGCTCGAGGCGCTCACGCCGGCGCCGGACGTGGTGTTCAACGCCTTGCACGGCCACTGGGGCGAGGACGGCTGCATCCAGGGGCTTCTGGAGCTGCTCGGCATTCCCTACACCCATTCCGGTGTCATGGCCTCCGCGCTCGCCATGAACAAGCAGATGGCCAAGGGCATCGTCGCCGCGGCCGGCGTCATCTCCCCGGAAGGCATCGTGGTCCGGCGCGAGGCGCTGCTCGAGGGCAAGGTCATGGAACGGCCTTACGTGGTCAAACCGGTCCGCGAGGGTTCGAGCGTCGGCGTGCGCATCGTCAAGGAAGGCGACAACGCGCCGCCCATCGATGACGCCGCCTGGGCGTTCGGCGATGAGGTGCTGGTCGAACGCTACATCGCCGGCCGCGAGCTGACCGTCGCGGTCATGGGCGATCGGGCGCTGGCCGTCACCGAGATCCGGCCGAAGCAGGGCTTTTACGACTACGACGCCAAGTACACCGACGGGCGCGCCGCCCATCTGATTCCGGCCCCGGTCGCCCCCTCGGTGTCCGAGGCGGCCATGAGCGCGGCGGTCGCCGCGCACCGGGCGCTCGGCTGCCGCGGGGTAACCCGCGCGGATTTCCGCTACGACGATTCCGGTCTCGGCCCGGATCAGGGCGCGCCGGACCGGCTCTACTTTCTCGAAGTCAACACCCAGCCCGGCATGACGCCCTTGAGCCTGGTGCCGGAACAGGCCGCGCACCTGGGCATGTCCTTTGCCGAGCTCTGCACCTGGATGGTGGAGAACGCGGCATGCGACGGATGATCCCCGTGGCCCGCGTGCGGCCCGGCGCGCAGCGCGCGACCGCCAGGGCCGGGGCCAAAACGTTGGCCCGCTGGCGGATCCGCGTGGTGCCCGGCCGGCGCCGGCGGGGCCCGGGGGGGGTTATTCTGCGTGTGGCCCCGGGGCGGATTAGCGCCGGCTGGCTGTGGCACAGCGGCTGGCTCGGGCGGCAAGCAGGACGGGCCGGTCAGGCGCTTCTCGCGGCAACCGCGCAGGCCGGGCTCAAAGTCGACGAGGTCCTGGTCGAGGGCCGCCGGCGCAGCAAGCGAAGCGCGATTCTCGAGGCGCTCCGGGTCGAGCGCGGCGGGCCCATCCTCGGCCTGAATCCGCACGCCGCCAAGGCGCGGCTCGAGGCCCTTCCCTGGGTGCGCCAGGCGACCGTCGAGCGCCGCCCGCCGGGGCTCGTCCACGTGCGTTTGATCGAGCGTCGGCCTCTCGCCCTGTGGCAACGCGACGGCAAGCTCATGGTCATCGACCGGAGCGGCGCGGTGATTCGCGGGGCGAAGGTCGAGCGCTTCACCCACCTGCCCCTCGTGGTCGGCGAAGACGCACCGGGCCACGCGGCGGAGCTGCTCGCCATGCTGGACAGCGAACCGGACCTTAAGGCCATGGTCGCCGCCGCGGTCCGGATTCGCGGGCGGCGGTGGAATGTCCGCCTGGACCGCGGCATCGACGTGCGCCTGCCGGAACGTGGCGCCGCCGACGCCTGGGCCCGGCTCGCCCGCATGCAGCGCGAGCACCGCGTGCTCGAGCGCGACGTGGTTCTGATCGATCTCAGGATGCCCGATCGGCTGGTCGTGCGCACCGCCCCCGGCGCCCCGGCAAAGAACCGCGGCACGCCGGCTGGCGAAGACACCTGACTCGGGCGCCCGGTCGTGACCCGGCAGCCAAAGGCCATGGACCTGCGATGAAGAAACGCCTTGGACCGACCAGGAACGGGCTCGTTGCGGCCCTCGACGTGGGCTGCAGCAAGGTCTGTTGCTTCATCGCCGGGGTGGCGGCGGAAGAGACGCCCCGGGTCGTCGGTATCGGCCAGCAGGCCAGCCGCGGGGTCAAGGGCGGCACGGTCGTCGACATGGCCGCGGTCGAGGCTGTGATCCTGAACACCGTGCACGCCGCCGAGCAGATGGCCGGCGAGACCATCGACCGCGTGCTCGTGAGCCTTTCGGGCGGCCACCCGGCCTCCAGCTCGGTCGGCGTCGAGGTCGCGATCAACGGTCACGAGGTGGGCGAGGCGGACCTGCGGCGCGTCTTCCAGCACGGCCACGAGGCCGGGGGCCTCGGCGACCAGATCCAAAATGGCCGCCAGCTCATCCATTCGATCCCGATCGCCTACCACATCGACGGCAGCCGCGGCATCCGCGATCCGCGCGGCATGTCCGGCGATCGGCTCGGCGTCGACATGCACATGGTCACCGCCGCCTCGGGCGCGGTGCGCAATCTCGCCACCTGTATCCAACGCTGTCATCTGGACGTCGCCGGCTTGGTCGTATCGCCCTATGCCTCGGGCCTTTCCACCCTGGTCGAGGACGAGATGGATTTGGGGGTGACCGTCATCGACCTGGGCGGCGGCACGACGACGATCGCCGTCTTCTATGAGGGCAACATGATCTTCGCCGACGTCGTGCCGATCGGCGGCTTGCACGTCACCAACGACATCGCCCGCGGGCTATCGACGCCGGTGGTCCAGGCCGAGCGCATGAAGACGCTTTACGGCCACGCCATGGCGGCGGCGGACGACCGCGAGATGATCGACGTGCCCCAGGTGGGCGAGGACGACGACGTCCAGCCGCGCCAGGTGCCGCGCTCGCTGCTCACCGGCATCATCCAGCCGCGTCTGGAGGAAACCTTCGAACTGGTCCGCGCGCAGCTCGAGGCGAGCGGCTTGGACAAGACCGCCGGTCGCCGCGTGGTGCTGACCGGCGGCGCCTGCCAACTCTCGGGCGCAGCCGAGCTGGCGGCGCTGATCCTCGACAAACAGGTCCGCACCGGCCGGCCGATCCGCGTCGGCGGCCTGGCGGAAGCGACCGGGGGACCGGCGTATTCCGCCTGCGCGGGGCTTCTGGTTTACGCCGCGACCGCGGAGATGACTGCGCCACGCAAGGCGCGGCCGCAGACAGGGGAGCCGGACGGCCTGATCGGCCGTTTCGGTCAGTGGTTTCGTGAGCATTTCTAAGGGTCTTCCAACGGACGTCCCGGCCGTACCGGGGCAACCAACAGTCCGCCTAGCCGGCGGCTGCAGCCATGCATTGAGCCAGTGGGGGCGAACATGACCTTGACTCTGAACGTTCCGAAGATACCGACCGATCTCTCGCCGCGGATTACCGTGGTCGGAATCGGCGGCGCCGGCGGCAACGCCGTCAACAACATGATCCAGTCGAACCTCGAAGGCGTCGAATTCCTGATCGCGAACACCGACGCCCAGGCGATC
>JBHIDD010000117.1:0-7660 GCA_046759925.1 Kiloniellaceae bacterium | reverse complement strand
TCTGTTCCCGATAGATCGTCTCGGGCGCGGGGATGCGGTCGATGAAATAAAAGAAATCGAAGATGGCCTGCGGCGAGACGGTGGCCGTCACATGGGGATGCGCGGCAACGCTGTCGGTGGTCGAGCCGAACACGAGGCCGCCGTCGCCCGCCAGGGCATAACACAGCGGCTGGATCCCGAAGCGGTCGATCGCAAGCAGGGCACCACCGGAGACATGATCCAGGACCGCGAACGAGAACGGCCCGTGTAGATCGTGCAGAAGCGCCGCGCCGCGCTCGGCGTAGGCGCGCGCCAGGGCCTGCGCGTGGCCCTCCTCCCGGGCGAGGGCGGCCCAGTGCGGATTCGACCACTCGGGGTAGCCTTCGATCGCAACCGAGCGCGTGGCGTCCGCGTACCGATCGCCTATTGCGGCGTGAGCGCATAGGGCCAGGCCGTGGGCGGCCTCGGCCAGCGCGCGGCTCCGGCAATCGCCATGGCGCGGCAGCCCTGCCGTCATCCGCTCGAGGGTCCGGCGCGCATCCTGAAGGCGTGCACCGCCGCCGATCCAGCCGCAAAAGCCGCTCATCGTGAGTCACACGTCCACGGGATCGCGCCGGCACCCGCCGGCTATGGCCCGCCGACTATATACGGTCGGCAAGGTGGCTCAAGAGCCCGGATCGTGCGCACGGTGCGGACCCAAGGAAACACCGCCGGGCCGGCGCCTGCGGCGCGGCAGCAGTCCGACGGCGGGATTTGACGAGAGGACTTACGGCTTATCCGTCCGAACATCCGATGGGAAAAGCGCTTCAGCGTCAGCCGTCGGCGATCCCACAAGATGCCGGCTGAACCCGTCATGTGCCACAAGCGGGCCCGCGAAGCCCGCGTGTGAAGGCAAGCGGGCCGGGTCATAGCGCTCAAGGGCCAACGTTGCAAGGAAAGTCCGGCCCAATGCGCGGCGTCAGAGATCCTGGACGGTCACCCCGGGAATCGCCTTGATCGCCTGGCGCGTGGCGGCGGCGAGCCGGTAGCCGCCGGGCAGCTCCAGCTCCGCCTCCCGCCCGTCGGCCAGGTCGAGAACCAGCCGGATCCGGCCCCGTCCCTTGGCTTCGCGCGAAAGGACGCTTTTCAGGCTCCGCAACGGCGCGGCATCCTCGAGGAACACCTTGAGGCCTTTGCCGGCCCGGGCCACGGCGGGATCCAGCGGCGCGATTTCCTGGGCCATGAGGCGCAGGCCCTCGCCGTCGCTGCGGCCTTCCACGGTGATGAGCAGCGGCGCGCCGCCATCCAGCACGTCGCGGCTCCTGGACAACAGCTCGGAAAAGACGACCACCTCGTAGATCCCGCTGGTATCGGACAGCTGTACGAAGGCGAAGCGATTGCCCTGGCGGGAGGTGCGCTCCTGCCTGCCGATCACGATGCCGGCCAGGTGCTTCCGGCCTGGCTCGCGCTCCATGATCCACGCCAGGTCGGCATAGCGCACGACGCCGAGGCGTTCCAGATCGCCGCCGTAGGCGTCCAGCGGATGGGCCGAGAGGTAGAAGCCGATGGCGTCGAACTCATGGCGCAGCCGCTCCATCGCCGGCCAGTCGTCGACCTTCGGCAGGGCGAGGCTCGCGGGGGGCGCGCCCGCGCCATCGCCGAACAGGCTCTCCTGGGCGCTGGCCCGTTCGCCCGCTGCGGCTGCGGCGCGGCGGGCGATGGTTTCGGCGGCCTGGTAGACCTGGTGCCGGTTGGCCGCGAGGCTGTCGAAGGCGCCGGCGCAGGCGAGACTTTCGATCTGGCGCTTGTTGACGACCCGGCTATCCAGGCGCCCGGCGAAATCGGCCAGGTCCTGGAACGCGCCGGTTTTCTCCCGTTCGGCGACCAGGGCCTCCATCGCCGCCGCCCCGACGTTCTTGATCGCACCCAAGGCGTAACGGATGGCGGGGCGGCCGCCCTCGGCCGCCTCGGGTTCGACCCGGAAATCGGCGCGTGAGCGGTTGATGTCGGGCGGCAGCAGCCGGATGCCCTGCCGCTCCAGCTCCTGGCGGAAGACGTTGAGCTTGTCGGTGTTGTCCATGTCGAAGGTCATCGAGGCGGCCATGAATTCCACCGGGCAATTCGCCTTCAGATAAACGGTCTGATAGGCCACCAGGGCATAGGCGGCGGCATGGCTTTTGTTGAAGCCGTAGCCGGCGAACTTGCTGACCTGCTCGAAGATCTGCGCCGCCTTGAATTCCGGCACGCCGCGGTCCACGGCACCCTCGATGAAGGTTTTGCGCTGCGCCTCCATCTCCGACCTGATCTTCTTGCCCATCGCCCGGCGCAGCAGATCCGCCCCGCCGAGCGAATAGCCGGCCAGTTCCTGGGCGATCTGCATGACCTGCTCCTGGTAGATCATGATCCCGAAGGTCTCTTTGAGAATTCCCTCGAGCGAGGGATAGAGGTAGTCCGGCTCCTCCTCGCCGTGCTTGCGCAGGATGTAGCTCGGGATGTTGTCCATCGGGCCCGGCCGGTAGAGCGCCACCACCGCGATGATGTCCTCGAAACGGTCGGGCCTCAGGCGTTTCAGCACGTCGCGCATGCCGGACGATTCCAGTTGGAACACGCCGACGGTATCGCCGCGACCGAGCATCTCGTAGGTTTTCGCGTCATCCAGCGGGATTCGGGCGAGATCGATCTTGGGGCCGCGCTCGGCGATCAGCGCGCAAGCCCGGGCCAGAACCGACAGGGTCTTGAGGCCGAGGAAGTCGAACTTCACCAGACCGGCCTTCTCGACGTACTTCATGCTGAATTGGGTCACCGGCATCTCCGCGCGCGGGTCCCGGTAGAGCGGGATCAGTTGCTCGAGCGGTCGATCGCCGATCACCACGCCGGCCGCATGGGTCGAGGCGTGGCGGTAGAGGCCCTCGATCCGGCCGGCGATGTCGATCAGGCGCTTGACCGTCTCGTCGCTATCGCGCATCTCCCGCAGCCGCGGCTCGCCGTCGATCGCCCGGTGCAGGCTCACCGGACTGGCCGGATTGTTGGGCACCAGCTTGCAGATGCGGTCGATCTGCTTGTAGGGCATCTGCAACACCCGCCCCACGTCGCGCAGCGCCGCGCGCGCCTGAAGCTTGCCGAAGGTGATGATCTGGGCCACCCGGTCGCGGCCGTATTTCTCCTGCACGTAGCGGATCACCTCGTCGCGGCGTTCCTGGCAGAAGTCGATGTCGAAGTCCGGCATGGAGACGCGGTCGGGATTGAGGAAACGTTCGAACAAGAGGCCCCAGCGCAGCGGATCGAGGTCGGTGATCGTCAGCGCCCAGGCGACCACCGAGCCGGCGCCGGAGCCGCGCCCCGGGCCGACCGGGATGCCCTGCTGCTTGGCCCACTGGATGAAGTCGGCGACGATCAGGAAATAGCCCGGAAAGCCCATCTGCTCGATGACGCCGAGCTCGTAGTCCATGCGCTCCCGGTAGACCCGGGCCGCCGCCTCCCGCGCGGCCTCGTCCATATCGAGCCTGAAGACCTGGGTCGCCAGACGCTGCTTGAGCCCGGCCTCGGTCCGGGCGCGCAACTCCTCGGCCTCGCTGCGCCCGGCCTCGGTCGGAAAGGCCGGCAGGATGGGGGCGACCGCCGCGGGCATATGGGCGCAGCGGCGCGCGATCACCAGGGTGTTCGCCAGCGCCTCGGGCAGGTCGGCGAAGAGCGCGGCCATCTCTTCGGCCGACTTGAAGCGGTGCTCCGGGGTCAAGCGCCGCCGCTCGGCCTCCGCCACATAAGTGCCCTCCGCGATGCAGATCAACGCGTCGTGCGCCTCATACATGCTGGCCTCGGCGAAGAAGGCCTCGTTGGTCGCGACCAGCGGCAGATCGAGCGCGTAGGCGAGGTCGATCAGGCGGTCCTCGATCCGCGCCTCCTCGGGCAGGCCGTGGCGCTGGAGCTCCACATAGAGCCGCCCCGGGAAGATCCGCTTGAGCGCGCGCAAGGCCCGCTCCGCCGCCGCAACCTGGCCTTCCAGCAGGCTGCGCCCGAGCGGGCCCGCCGGCCCCCCGGTGAGCACGATCAGGCCTGCCCCGTGCGCCGTCAAATCGGCGAATCCAACCTGCGGCGCCGTGCCCGGTTCGGTCTCCAGATAGGACTTGGAGACCAGCGTCATCAGGTTCCGGTAGCCGGTTTCGTTCTGCACCAGAAGGACGAGGCCGTCCGGCGCCGGCTTCGCGCCGTTGCGCGGCGCGGCGTGCTCGCGGGCCAGCGCGATCCGGCAGCCGATGATCGGCTGCACGCCGGCGTCCCTGGCCGCAAGCGCGAACTCGAGGGCGCCGAAGAGGTTGCCGGAATCCGTCACCGCGACCGCCGGCATCGCGTAACGCCGGCAGAGCTCGATCAGCTCGTCGATCTTGATCGCCCCTTCGAGCAGCGAATAGGCGGAATGGACGCGCAGGTGGACGAAATCAGCGTGCGCCATGGCGCAAGAGGATTCCATGCCGGCAGGGGCCTGTCACTGGGGCAGACGAACGAAGCGTCCACATTCGTAAATTTTGTCGTGGATAACCGCCCGGGATTCCGCGACTTATCCGCAGGCCATCTAAGGGCGCGGCGGCACGCTTTGCCCGGCGAGGCGTTCCTTCAACAGCCGGATATGGTCCGGGCCGATGCCGCAGCAACCGCCGATGACCTGCGCGCCCATGTCGAGCCACCTCCGGGCTTCGGCGGCATAGTCCTCCGGCGGGATAACGTCGACGAACTGCCAGTTCGGCATGACGAAGTGGCCGCTGTGCGGATAGGCGGCGACCGGGCCGGCCCAGCGCTCGAAGACGACCTTAAGCGCCGGTTCGACGACCGCCACGTCGCTGTGCATCACGCCCGCCAGCGAGCCGCCCGTCGCCATCACGGTCGCGAAGGCTTCGGCCAGGGACGTCTCGGGCTCGCGCCGCCGGAACACGACGGTTCGGCCGTCCTCGGCGATCCGGCAACTGAAGCCGACCCAGACCGGCAGACCCGTGGCCGCGGCCGCCTCGGCCGCGTAGACGCTGTGCTCGGTGTCCTGCATCATCTCGAGCATGATCAGGTCGGCCCCACCGTCGGCCAGGCTCTCCGCCTGTTCGCGGTAGTTGGCCCTGGCCGCCTCGGGCGTCGGGAAGCTCGCCTTGTCGTCGCCGGCGTTGAAGTTGGAGATCGAGCCGGCGATCCAGATCGGCCGGCCCTCGCCGGCCCGGTCGCGGGCCTCGCGGGCGAGCTCGACCGCCCGGCGGTTGAGCGCGGCCGCCTCCGCGCCCAGGCCGGTCGGCGCGAGCACGTGGCGCACCGCCGCGAAGGTGTTGGTAATGACGATCTCCGCGCCTGCGCGGATGTAGTCCTCGTGAACCCCGCGCACCGTATCGGGATGGGTCTTGAGCGCCGCCGCGCTCCAGGCCACCTCGTCCATGGGCACGCCGCGGCGCTGCAGCTCGGTGCCCATCGCGCCGTCCAGGATGACGACCTCGCCACCCGTGAGGCGGTCTTGCAATGTCGTCATGGCCACCTCCCTCGGCCGGGGCTCGGGAACCTGCGAAGCCCAGCCGGACAGAGGATACCGTATCGCGCCGATCGCACCGGGACAATGACCTCCGGTCCAGGCGCCGGATTCGATCTCACACGTTGAGGGGGCCGGCCGGTAGGATCAGGTCACGCGGCCGCCTTCAAGTGAAAGCGTTCGATCCATGCGTCCCGCCAGCGCCATGTTGTGGGTGGCGATGAGCGCCGCCAGCCCGGCGCCGCGCACAAGGCGCACCAGGACCTCGAAGACGCTCTCGGCGGTATGCGAGTCCAAATTGCCGGTCGGCTCGTCGGCAAACAGGATCGCGGGGAAATTGGCCAAGCCGCGGGCGATCGCGACGCGCTGCTGCTCGCCGCCGGAAAGCCGAGCGGGCCGGTGGTCGGCGCGCTCGGAAAGCCCCACCGTATCCAACAGCTCGGCGGCGCGCGCCCGGGCCTCGGCCCTGGATAGGCCGGCGATCATCTGCGGCAGGACGACGTTTTCGAGGGCCGAAAATTCGGGCAACAGGTGATGGTACTGATAGACGAATCCGATGGCCTCGCGGCGCAGCGCGGTGCGCGCCGCATCGTCGAGTTGCGACGAGGCTCGTCCGCCGATCAGGATCTCGCCGCGGTCGGGACGCTCGAGCAGTCCGGCGATGTGCAAAAGGGTCGATTTCCCGGCCCCCGAGGGCCCGACGAGCGCGACCAGTTCGCCCGGCCGGACCTCGAGCGAGACCTCGCGCAGCACCTCGAGATCGCGCCCGCCCTGGCGGAAGCTCTTGCCGATCCGCTCGAGCCGCAGGCCGGTTCCCGCCGCCGGCGCGCCGTCTGCCCGCTCACTCATCGCGCAGGGCCTCCACCGGATCGAGCCGGGCGGCGCGCCAGGCCGGGAACAACGGCGCCAGGAAGGACAGGAAGAGCGCCATGACGACCACCTCGACAACCTCGACGGGGTCGACCTCGGCGGGAAGCTGCGACAGGAAGTAGATCTCGGCCGAGAACAGCTCGGTCCCGGTCAGCCCCTGCAGGAGTTGGCGGAAGTATTCGATGTTGTCGGTGAAGACGAGGCCGAGCACGAAGCCGATCGCCGTGCCCATGACCCCGATGCTCGCCCCGCTCATGAAGAAGATCCGCAGGATCATGCCCCGGGTCGCGCCCATGGTGCGCAGGATCGCGATATCCCGTCCCTTGTCTTTGACCAGCATGATCTGGCCGGAGAGGATATTGAAGGCCGCCACCAGGATAATGAGCGAGAGGATCAGGAACATGACATTGCGTTCCACCTCGATCGCATTGAAGAAGCTGGCGTTGGATTGCTGCCAGTCGAGGGTGCGGAAGCCCGGTCCCAGGGCAACCTGGACGCTTCGGCGGATCGCCCGGATGCGCTCCGGGTCCTCGAGAAAAATCTCGATTTCGTTCACCTGCTCGGGCAGGCGGAAGAAAAGCTGCGCGGCGGCAAGCGGCATATAGATGAAGCTGCTGTCGTATTCGTACATGCCGACCTGGAACAAGCCGACGATGCGGTAGGTCTTGAGCCGGGGCACGGTGCCCAGCACCGTCGTCGTGCCCTGGGGCGAGACCAGGGTCACCTTGTCGCCGACCGCAAGGCCGAGCTTCGCGGCCAGGCGGCTGCCGAGCACGACGACATCGCTGCCCCGCTCGCCGGGGCCCGGGAAATCACTAAGCGAGCCGGAGACGATGTTCCCGGCGATCAGCGCGCGGGCCTTGAGGTCCGCGGGCCGGATGCCGCGGACCAGTCCGCCGGTTGCCTTGCCGCCTGCGGTGACCATGACTTGGCCCTGTATCTGGGGCGTCGCCGTGCGAATGCCGGGCAGGCCGCGCAGCCGCTCGGTGATGCCGTCGAAATCGGCAAACGGCGCCTGGGCGCCGTAGACCGCGAGATGGCCGTTGACCCCGAGAATCCGCGTAAGCAACTCCTGGCGGAAGCCATTCATCACCGCCATGACGATGATCAGCGTCGCCACCCCCAGGGCGATCCCGAGCAGGGAGAATCCGGCAATGATCGAAACGAAGCCTTCCTGGCGCCGCGGCCGCAGATAGCGCAGCGCGACCAAGCGTTCGAAGGCGCTGAAGATCATGTGCTGCCTCGTCCCCGGGTCATATCAGGACCGACCGGACCTCATGTTTCGACACGCTCAACATGAGGTCCTCATCCTGAGCCTGTCGAAGGATGAGCGCC
>JBHIDD010000116.1:0-7710 GCA_046759925.1 Kiloniellaceae bacterium | reverse complement strand
GGCCTCGACGATGGCGTAGAAGTTGCCGCCGTAGGCGATGTCCACGCTCAGCGCCCCCAGTCCCGGGCAGTCGGCGGTCACGCCCTCGGCCGCCAGATAGGCGCCCACGTTGCGGATGCGCACCGCCTCGACGAAGCCGTTGTCCATGCGGTAGCGCGCCTCGACCGGGCCGGCCGGCGTGTCGAGGTGCAGCACGCCGTCCTCCCTCGGCTGCGCCAGGCCGCGCTCGAGCGCGAAGGTCACCGTGCCGATGGTCCCGTGCCCGCACATGGGCAGGCAGCCGCTGGTCTCGATGAACAGGATGCCGATATCGGCGTCGGCCCGCGTCGGCGGGTAGAGGATGGCGCCCGACATCATGTCGTGGCCGCGCGGCTCGAACATGAGCCCCGTGCGGATCCAGTCGTAGCGCCTGAGGAAGTCCTGGCGCCGCTCGCTCATGGTCGCCCCCTTGAGCGGCGGCCCGCCGCCGGCGACCAGACGCACCGGGTTGCCGCAGGTGTGCCCGTCGATGCAGAAGAAGGTGTTGGGCTTGATGGGCCCGTCGCGCGCGCCTGGGTCGGACATGTCCAGGGTCCTCCGTGCGCCGAGACTCTATCCCATATCGGGTGCCCGTGCCATGCTGGCGCGGCTAATATGGGTCGCTGTGCTGGAGGTCACATAGGCGGGAGGCAGGAAAGATGGCCGACGACGGCATTCTGCGGCCGGGCGCGGTCGCGCTCATCGTCGGGGCGAGCAGCGGCATCGGCGCGGCGACCGCGGAAGCCCTGGCCGAGAACGGCGTGCGGGTGATCTGCGCGAGCCGGAACCGGCGGGCCTTGGACGAGATCGCCGCCCGGCTGGGCGGGGCCGGGCATGCGTATCCCCTCGATGCCACCGATGCGGAGGCCGCCAGGCGCCTCGTCGAGCGCCTGCCCGAGGACTTGCGCGAGATCGACATCCTGGTCGGCTGCGCCGGCCACGACATCGGCGGGCGCCGGCGCTTCGACCTCGGCGCGGTCGAGGACTGGGCGGATATCGTCGAGACCAACCTGACCGGCATGATCCGGCTCTGCCACGCGGTGATCCCCGGCATGCTCGGGCGCGGCCGCGGCCATGTGGTGACCTTGGGCTCGGTCGCCGGCTTGAGGACCTATCGTGGCGGCACCATCTACAACGCCACCAAGTTCGCGGTGCGCGCCTTCACCGAGGCGCTGCGGGCCGACTACGCGGATACCGACTTGCGCGTCACCGAGATCCTCCCGGGCATCACCCGCACCGCGTTCGCCCAAAGTCGGCACCGCGGGGACAAGGCCACGGCGGCGCGCTTCTACGACGGCTTCCCTCAGACGCTTGCCGCCGGGGACATCGCGCGCGCGATCCTTTTCGCGCTCAGCCAGCCGGCGCACGTGAACGTCGCCCAGATCGTCGTGGTGCCGACCCGCGAGGGCTGAGCCGCGTGCCAAGCAATCGGAGGGTGAAGCCATGAGCCTTGTGATCGATGCCGCCGCCTGCCTGCCGGAGGACGGCGAGGCCGGATGCCTGGTCGGCCGGGCCTGGGTGCCGGGCCGGCATGCCGGCCCCTCGGTCGTGGTGGTCGAGGACGGCGAGGTCTTCGACGTCTCGGCCGCGGCGCCGACGGTCGCCGACCTGCTGGAAGCGGAGGCGCCGGTCGAACTTTTGCGGGCCGCCGAGCGGACCGAGCCGCTGGGCCCCCTGGATGCGCTGCTCGCCAACAGCCCGCATGAGGGCCGGGACGAGATCCGGCCCCGGATGCTGGCGCCCTGCGACCTCCAGGCGCTCAAGGCCTGCGGGGTCACCTTCGTCGAAAGCCTTTTGGAGCGGGTCATCGAGGAGCGGGCCGAGGGCGATCCCGGCAAGGCGCAGGACATCCGTCGCGCGCTCGCCGCGACCGTCGGCGCCGACATCGGGACGGTCAAGCCCGGCTCGGCCGCGGCGGAGCGACTCAAGGCCGCGCTCATCGACCGGGGCCTCTGGTCGCAGTACCTGGAGGTCGGCATCGGGCCTTATGCCGAGGTCTTCACCAAGGCCCAGCCCATGTCGGCGGTCGGCCCGTGCAGCGAAGTCGGGCTTCATCCGGACTCGGTCTGGAACAACCCGGAACCGGAGATGGTGCTCGTGGTCGATCCCCGGGGGCGGACCGTGGGAGCGACGCTCGGCAACGACGTGAACTTGCGCGACTTCGAGGGGCGCAGCGCGCTTCTGCTCGGCCGGGCCAAGGACAACAACGCTTCCTGCGCGATCGGCCCCTTCATCCGCCTGTTCGACGACAGCTTCACCCTCGACGACGCGCGCCGCGCCGACATCAGGCTGGTGATCGAGGGCGCGGCAGGGTACCGGCTCGAGGCGACGAGCTCGATGCGCGAAATCAGCCGCGACCTGGAGGACCTGGTCGCGCAGACCATCAACGAGACCCACCAGTACCCGGACGGGCTGTTGCTGTTCACCGGGACCATGTTCGTGCCGGTCCAGGACCGCGAGGCGCCGGGCGAGGGCTTCACCCACAAGACCGGGGACATCGTGCGCATTTCGAGCGAGAAGCTCGGCTGTCTGGTCAACCGGGTCGACCGGAGCGACCGGCTGGCCCGGTGGAACTTCGGGGCACGCGCGCTCATGCGCAGCCTCGCCGGCCGGGGCCTGCTCTGAGCGCGGGCGGCCGATTTCATGGGCCGCGAGTCCCGCGACTCCGGGGACCGAATCCGGTGACGAATCCGGTGACAGTATACCATTTTTCGGGAATCCGGTGACAGGATATAGTTTTCTTCTGGGCTTCGGGAATCCGGTGACAGGATATAGTTTTCTTCTGGGCTTAGGCGCCCGTTCAGGCGGTGCGGGCACGGCAACCCGGGAAAAATGGTATACTGTCACCGTATTCGTATCACCGTATTCGGATACTGTCACTGGATTCGGTCGCCGGAGAAAAAATAGTATACTGTCCCCGGATTCCCCGGATTCGTGTCACCGTATTCGTATACTGTCGCCGGATTCGGTCACCGGAGAAAAAATGGTATACTGTCCCCGGATTCGGCGGATTCGGTCCCCGGATTCCGGAGTCCCGGCGCGGGGCGCCGGCTGTCGCCGCCGGTCCCCGCGGTCAGGGGCCTCTAAAGGGACTCCTTCGGGGCCCTGGGCAGCGCGCCGTAGAGGGTGTCCAGGAAGCGCGCCGCAGCCGCCCGGTCCGGGAAGCGGCCGAGCGTGGTGCGCTTCCGCCGGCCCCGCTCGTCGATCAGGACCGCCACCGTGGCCCAGTCCTGCTCGTCATCCTGATACTCCAGGACGACCGATAGCCTTTGCGCCGATTCAGACATTTCCAGAACCTCCCGTCGCGGCGTTCTCGGCGATCTTCCGGGCATGACCGGGGCGCGATCCGGCTTGGCCCTGTGTGCGCGTCTTCCCCCGGCCCGGCCGGCCCGGAGAATTTAGCGCATCGGCCCCTCGAGGTTGCGAAAAATTTGCCGCCCGCATGTCCGCAACCCGGCCATGGCGCAAGCCCCGCGGCAATCCGCCGACGCGTTGCGCGCCGACGCCGGGGGCATGGCGCGGTCCCGGCCGGGCCCAGCGCGACCTCTCCGGCCCGAGCGGCACCGCGGATGGCGCCGTGACATCGGATGAAATATGGCCGCCGCCCGCCGGCATCCCGCCTTGCGGCGACCGCCCGCGGGACCCGGGCCGCGCCGAACCGTCGTCCCAGGTCGTTTTCCCGGTCAAGAAATTTCCGGCCGGATGCCTCGGGCGCCGCCTCCTCATAACGTTCGGTTAACCAAGCTGCTCAATTATGGCGGCAACCCAAAGCCCATCCGCAAGATGTCGGATCAAGCCTGGCATGCCGTAGAGCATCGATGTTCAACCTTCGTCGCTATTTTGCCCTGGCGAGCGCGGCGGCCCTCGTCGTGGTCACCGTGGTGTTGGTGACGTTCTACCGGCAGAGCGCGGTGGATGAGCTCGTCGCGGCGGCGGAAACCCAAAACGCGGCGCTGGCGCAGGCCTTCGCCAATTCCATGTGGCCGCGCTTCTCCTCCTACATAACCTCGGTCCCGGCGGCCGATGGCGAGGCATTGCGGGCGCGTCCGGAAACCCGAGAAATCCGAAAATTCCTGAAGCGGCTCGCCGCCAAACTGCCCGTGGTTAAGGTCAAAATTTTTAACCGCGCGGGCCTTACCATCTATTCCTCGGTGCCCCGTGAGATAGGCGCGGATCGGAGCGGCAGAAAGGGGTTTATCGCAGCGACGCAGACAGGAAAACCCGCCAGCAAACTGACGTTCAAAAATACATTCAATTCCTTCGACGGTCGGATCGAGAATCGGAATATCGTCGAAAGTTATATCCCGATTAAGGGCGGCGACGGCTCGATAATGGGGGTCTTCGAGCTTTATTCGGACGTAACTCCCCTGGTTGACAATGTCGAGCATACCACGGTCAAACTTGTGCTCGGCCTCTTGTTGACCTTCGGATCGCTGTATGGGGTGCTGTTCCTGATCGTCGGGCGTCCCGACCGCATCCTCAAGAAGCAGTACGTTGACCTCCAGCGCAGCGACGAAAGGATCAAGGCGAAGAACACGGCGCTGGAAAACGAAGTCGCCGAACGCAAGCGCGCGGAGGCGGCGCTGCGGGAGAGCGAGCGGGCGTTGCAGGCGCGATTGACCGAACTCGAGGAGGCCCACCGCAGGCTTGAATGGCAGGGCGCGGACCTGGTCCGTCTGGCCGGCGACCTTCGCATCGCGCGCGACGAAGCGGACGCCGCGAGCCGGGCCAAGTCCCAGTTCCTCGCCCTGATGAGCCATGAGCTGCGCACCCCGCTCAATGCGATCATCGGCTTCTCGGAGATTATCCGAAACGAGAGCTTCGGGCCGGTCGGGACGATCCAGTACCGCGACTACGCAAACGATATCCATTCGTCGGGACAACACTTGCTCGAGCTGATCAACGACATATTGGACCTGTCAAAGGTCGAATCCGGCGCGGACGAACTGCATGAAGAGAATACCCATGTCCCCACCGTGGTGGACGCGGCGTTCACCCTGATCAAGGATCGCGCCGCGCAAGGCGGCATTAGGCTTGAATCGGAATTGCAGGACGGCTTGCCGATGCTGCGCGCCGATCAGCGCAAGCTGAAACAGATCCTGGTCAACCTGCTGTCCAACGCGATGAAATTCACCGAGGCCGGCGGACAGGTCACCCTGAAGACGTGGTGCCGCCTGGACAGCGGGTTCGTATTCCAGGTTATCGATACCGGTATCGGCATCCCGCCCGAAAAAATCCCAACGGTATTGAGCCCGTTCGGGCAGGTCGACACGGAGTTCAGCCGCAAGCACGAGGGCACGGGCCTCGGTTTGCCTTTGGCCAAGGCGTTCGTGGAACGCCATGGCGGATCATTGGACCTGCAAAGCGAGGAAGGGGTTGGCACGACGGTCACGGTGCGATTCCCGGCGGATCGGATCGCCCTAATGCCGCGGCTTCCGGGATCACCGGGCGCGGCCGACAAGCAGGCGAGCTAAGCGGTCCAAGACGCCGGCCTGATTGCGCGGCCGGTGGCGCATCTGCTTTAATGGCCGACGCGCGCCGCGAATGGCCGTCGGACCGGAGCGCGCCGCGAATGGCCGTCGGACCGGACCGCGCGGGCGGCCCGCGGCGGGCGCCCGGGCCGCGGCAACCGGCCAAAGCGGGGCGCCGGCAAGACGCGGAGGGCGATGTCATGGAGGTGACCTGGACCGGCGTTTATCCCGCGGTGACCACCCAGTTTTCGGCGGATCAGTCGCTCGACCTGGAGGCGACCGCGAGCCACGTCCGTACCCTGGTCGAGGCCGGCGTCCACGGCCTGGTCATGTTGGGCACCGTGGGCGAGAACACCTCGCTGGCGCCGGAGGAAAAGCGCGCGGTGCTCGAGGCGGCCCGCGCGGCCGCGGATGACCGGGTGCCGGTGCTCTCCGGCGTGGCCGAGTGCTCGACCGCGCTGGCCTGCCGTTTCGCCGAGGACGCCCAAGGGATCGGCATCGACGGCCTGATGGTCCTGCCCGGCATGGTCTACAGGTCGGATGCGCGCGAGACGCTTGGCCACTTCCGCGCCGTGGCGCGGGCGAGCGACCTGCCGGTCATGTGCTACAACAACCCGGTCGCCTACGGCGTCGACGTCACGGCCGAAATGTTCGCGGAGCTCGCCGACGAGCCGACCGTCGTGGCGATCAAGGAATCCTCCGACGACCCGCGGCGCCTGACCGACATCGTGAACCGCTGCGGCACGCGCTACGTCCTGTTCTGCGGCGTCGATGACCTGGCGCTCGAGGCCGCGATGCTGGGCGCGGCCGGCTGGGTCGCCGGGCTGGTCAACGCCTTCCCGGAGGAGTCCTTGCGCCTCTGGGACCTCGCCGGGGCCGGGCGCTGGGCCGAGGCGCGCGCGCTTTACCGCTGGTTCATGCCGGTCCTGCACCTGGATACCCACGTCAAGCTGGTCCAATACATCAAACTGGCCCAGGCCATGGCGGGGCTGGGCACCGAGACCGTGCGCGCGCCGCGCCTGCCGCTCGAGGGCGAGGAACGGGCGCGCGTTTCGGCGATCATCCGACAGGCCCTCGACTCCCGGCCGAAGCTGGCCGCCGAATAGCGGGGGCGTCCGTAAGGGGCGTCACCCGAGCCCACCGCACGCCCGACCTCCAGCCGCCGCCGGCACGTGACATCGAGGCTAGAATTAGTGCTGAGGGAACTTTACTCGGCCTGGGAGGAGGAGCCGAACAAGCAGCCGACACCAGGGAGTCAGGAGGCCCCCAGGACAGCCGTTCATCCGGCCACGACTAATGAGTTGTGTGCCTGTCGTGCTCAGTTGACGCTTTTGTTTTCCACAGCTTTGTGGTGCAATTAATTGCATGGGCCGTTTACTATGCGCCTTAATCAGGGGGTAACGGCCCCAACGACAAGATGGGCATCACTTTGGGAGAACTCCGGAGGTGCCCTGTGTCCAGGGAGAAGGCGGCGATGTCGGAGGCTGACAGGCGGCAGCAAGCCGTGGACAGGAACTTTGCGGCGTTCAAGAAGTTGCTGCCGGAACTACTGAAAACCCATCCCGGAAAGTTTGCCCTGCTGCGCGACGAGACGATTGTTGAATATTTCGATACCGCGCGAGATGCAATGATTTACGGCCAGAAAGAGTACCCGGACGGGCTGTTTTCAATACAGCAGGTGACCGACACCGTTGTAGACCTAGGGTACTTCTCTCATGCCGTGCATATCGATCCAGTTTGACCCTACACTTGGACCGTTACTTAACTTAGGCTTCGCTCAGCCCGCGACGGTGGCTCCGGTGCCAGCCGCGAGCGCTGACGATGGTACCAAGCCGGCGGTAAGACTTTACCCGGCTTTAGTAGACACCGGGGCCGCGATTTCCTGTATTTCTCCCAGGATCGCACAAGAGGTCGGGCTCCAACCTATCGGCAAGCGGCAGATGGTCTCGGCGACACATATTGCCGACGTAAACACTTATCTGGCTGACGTGTTGCTGCCGTTTGGGGACCCCAACACCCCAACGCTCACGGCGGTGAGCCAAAGCATGACGCTGATGGAGTTTCAACCGAGCCAGGCGCCTTACCAGGCGCTGATGGGGCGTGACATTATCTGCAGCGGATTCTTGAGCGTGGCTGGCTACGACAAGCGATTCACTTTCTGCATGTAAGGAAAAGCCCCGCCGAAGCAGGGCAGTACGTCCTTCTGTTCGCGAGCCACTTA
>JBHIDD010000115.1:0-7711 GCA_046759925.1 Kiloniellaceae bacterium | reverse complement strand
GACCAGCCATGCTTGGTCAGGTGGTAAAGGGTGCTGACCCCGACCACGCCGCCGCCAACGACGACCACCCGTGCATGTGTTCTCATGCCCCGCCTCCCTGCCGCGTTCGGCGATTTGCCTGCGCGCCACCGCCCCGGGTATGATCCGAAGAAGCGCGCACCTTGGCCGATAGGATACCGCCCTTCCAAACCGATTGCGACATGGGCGCTGCGATTCCGACATCGCCGCCCGGCGCCTTTCGGCTCCTGCGGCCCGGATTTCCGGCAGTTTCGGGCCGGCATCGAGGCGACGCCGCTATTCCACCGCCTCCCGTCGCGCAGACGACAGAGGAAGGGCGCGCGCGGCGCGGATACTGTGTGCAATTGCACGGGGAGGGCCAGAACAATGCGCAACAGGGCCGAGCGCCGGAGCCGTCGGGCGCGTGGCGGCGCGGAGGCCAGGCGGGCCGCCCGGCGGGGCGCGGCCGTCCGGCGGCTTCGCTACATCACGCGCGAGCTCCCCATTTTCGAGGCGCTGAGCGAGGCGGGGCTCGAGCTCATCGAGCACAACGCGGATACCGTCCTCGAGGAGGTCGGCATCGAGTTCCGCGGCGACGCCGAGGCGCTGCAGATCTGGAAGGACGCCGGGGCCGACGTCGCGGGCGAGCGGGTGCGCCTGCCCCGCGGCATGTGCCGCGAGCTGATCAAGACCGCACCGCCCCAGTTCACCCAGCACGCCCGCAACCCGGAGCGCAGCGTCCGGATCGGCGGCGACAATATCGTATTCGCCCCGGTCTACGGGCCGCCCTTCGTGCGCGATCTCGACCAGGGCCGGCGCTATGCCACGCTCGAGGATTTCCGGAACTTCGTGAAGCTCGCTTGCGCCGTGCCGGCGATGCACCACTCGGGCGGCACGGTCTGCGAGCCGGTCGACGTGCCGGTCAACAAGCGGCACCTGGACATGGTCTACAGCCATATCCGCTATTCCGATAAGCCGTTCATGGGCTCGGTGACCGCGCCCGAGCGCGCCGAGGATTCGGTCGCCATGGCGAAGATCCTCTTCGGCGCGGACTTCGTCGCCGACAACGCGGTCACGATCAACCTGATCAACGCCAACTCGCCGATGACCTATGACGCCACCATGCTGGGGGCGCTCAAGGTCTACGCCCGCAACAACCAGGCGGTGATCGTCACCCCCTTCATCCTGTCCGGCGCGATGGGCCCGGTTTCGGTGGCGGGCACGCTGGCCCAGGCGCTGGCCGAGGGGCTGGCCGGCCTCGCCTTCACCCAGCTCATCCGTCCCGGGGCGCCGGTGGTCTTCGGGCTGTTCTCGAGCGCGCTTTCGATGCAGTCGGGCGCGCCGACCTTCGGCACGCCCGAGCCGACGCTGGTGCTCCTGGCCGCGGCGGCGCTGGGCCGGCGCCTGGGCGTGCCGTTCCGCTCCGGCGGCGCGCTCTGCGCCTCCAAGGTCCCGGACGCCCAGGCCGCCTACGAGAGCACGCAGACCCTTCTGCCGACGGTGCTCGCCGGCGTCAACTTCGTGCTGCACGCCGCCGGCTGGCTGGAGGGCGGCCTAGTTTCCTCCTACGAGAAGTTCGTCATGGATGCCGACCAGCTCGGCATGATGCAGGTGCTCGCCCAAGGCTACGACCTCTCCGAGAACGGCCAGGCGATGGACGCCATCCGCGAGGTCGGGCCCGGCAGCCACTTCCTCGGCTGCGCCCATACCCAGGCGAACTTCGAGACCGCCTTCTACCGCTCGACGATCGCGGATAACAACAGCTTCGAGCAGTGGCAGGCGGAAGGCGCGCGCGATGCCTCCCAGCGGGCCAACGCGCTCTGGAAGAAGATGCTCGACGACTACCAGGCCCCGGCGCTCGATCCCGGCATCGACGAAGCCTTGCAAGAGTTCGTCCGGAAGAAAAAAGAGTCCATGCCCGACGCGTTCGCGTGAGAACGCCGCGTAGCCGAATGCGCCATGCGCGCATCGGGATTGCCTGCCTTGCGTGTCCGCGGCGCGCCCGTCCTCACCCAGCAGGCCGCGCGACGAGGATGCGGATCATGTCGTCCAAAACGAACTCCTCGCGCACGAGGTCCAATCCCGCCTCGTTCAGATAGCGCTCGGTGTGGCGGTCGAAGGCGCCGCCGTAAACGAGCTTCTGCCAGGGCTGCCAAAGGGTCATGTAGAGGCGTCGAGCCGGGCGGCTCGACATCGTATAGTCGAGGATGCGGATCTCGCCGCCGGGTTTGCACACCCGCGCGAGTTCGGTGAGGGCGGGACGCTGCATGCGCTCGCCGAGGACGCCGAACAGGAACGCGGCGACAACGGCGTCGAAGCACCGGTCCGCGAACCCAGTGTGCAGCACGTCCATCGCGACGAACTCGGCGGTCTTACCGAGGCGCGCGCCGCGCTCCCTGGCGCGTGCGAGCATAGCGGGGCTGAGGTCGAACCCGACGACGCGGACGCCCTCCGGATAAGACGGGACGTTCCGGCCGGTTCCCGCGCCCGCATCCAGAACCAACCCACCGAGCCCCACGAAAAGGCGGGGTCTTAGCCGTCGCTTATACAGCGCCTCGGCCAAATCAACCAAATCGTAGAGCGGGGCGAGCCGCTCGTATCTCATCCGGTTATTCATCACTCCGCACGACGGCCGTACACACTCCCGCCCGTCCGTGATAACATGCCTGCGGTTAAATATCCTCGGGGGTACCGACCGGGGGAGCCTCAAGGATGTTTGACAGGAGCGTAAGAATTCCGCTTTTGGTCAAGGTCACGTACACGGGGTTTCTCTGCATCCTCGTGCCGATCTACTGGCGCGACTACGGTCCGAGCGTCTTTCTCTGGTTTTCCGATATCGCGCTGTTCACCGTTCTGCTTGCCTTGTGGCTAGAGAGCTGCCTGCTCGGCAGCATGGCCGCGGTGGGGGCGCTCGTGTTCACGCTGGGTTGGAACCTGGACATCTTGACCGGCGGTTCCGCGCTCGGACTCGTCGATTACATGTTCGACCCCGCGCTGCCGCTCTATCTCCGCGGCTTCTCCCTGTATCACGTGGTGTTGTTGGTCATGCTGCTCTGGCTGCCCTACCGCCTCGGATACGACCCGCGCGCCGTGACCGCGCAGTGCGTGCTTATGTGCCTTGTGCTCCTCCTCAGCTACCTTGTGGCGGAACCCTCGGAGAACATCAACTGGGTCTTCGGGCCAGAGGAGCCGCAGACGCTGGTCCACCCGCTCGTCTACCTCGGCCTGCTCATGATCGCGCTGCCGGTCCTCGTCTGCCTGCCAACGCACTATGTGTTGATGCTGTTGTTCGGCAAGCGCGCCGGCACCGAGACTCTGGCCGAGCTCAGGCAGCTTTTGGGGGCCAGAGAACGGTAATCGGCCCGAGGTGGCCCAAGGGCAAGCGCGCTTCGCACGAGCCCGATCAAAGAGCGAGGAACCGCGGGCCTCGATCCGCCGCCCGGGGCCGGAGCGGCGGTCCAGGCCGAGTCCGAGGTCGACAGATTCAGTCACTGACCACGCTCACCCCGTATTCGCGGGCCGCGTCCTCGAGCCAGCGCCAGAGGTACTCGGCGAAGCTGCGCGGCACGTAGATCTCGAAGGCCGGCCCGTCCCTGGCCTTGTCGTCGGCGACCTGGTGGAACACGACCGCCGCCTTGGCCAGGTGGCTCTGGGCGCAGCCGCCGGCCCCGAAGGCCCGCGGGTGGAAGTCGAGCGGCGAGCCCTTCTGCAAGAGGTCGCGGGCCCGGGGCCCGGAAACCCGGATGCAGGCCCGGCTCTCGCCCACCTCGGTCACCGCGCAGAACCGCCCGGCGAGCGCCTTGCGCAGCTTCCCGGCGATCTTCGGCGCCGCCTCCGGATCGGGCCCGGGGACAATGACCCACCACTCGTCGGGGCCGAGCCAGAGGGCGGAAACCCGTCCCTTGCCGGTCCCCTTGGCGGCGCTGGTGTTGGGCTCGACCGGCAGGGCAAAGCCGAAGGCCGTCTCGAAGGCCTCGAGGAGCCGTGCATCGGCCGGCTTGCCGCGCAGGTCGACGATGCCGCGGAACGCCGCCTCGGCCATGCGCACGCCGGCTTCGCCACGGCCGGTCGCGGCCCGGCCGTCGAGGCCCAGGTGGGCCAGCGCGCTTTGCCGGAGGTATCGCTCAGCCACGCAGACGCTCCCCTTCCGGATCCAGGAACACGGGGCTCGTGATGGTGCAGGCCACGGTCCGGCCGTTCTCGAGCGGGGCGAAGACCCTCTTGCCCTTCTTGCCGCGGCCGCCCGCGATGAGCGCGAGCGCGATCGAGCGGCCGAGGTTCGGGCTGTAGTAGCTGGACGAGACATGGCCGACAATGGGCATCGGCGGCTTGGACAGCACCTGCTCGACCAGTTGGGCACCTTCGGGCAGGACCTCCTGCGGATCCTCGGTGAGCAGCCCGACCAGCTGCTTGCGGTCGGCTTTGAGCATGTCGGGCCGGGAAAGCGAGCGCTTGCCGATGAAGTCCTTCCTCTTGGAGACGATCCAGTCCATGCCGAGATCTCCGGGCGTGACCGAGCCGTCGGTCTCCTGGCCGACGATGATAAAGCCCTTCTCGGCACGCAGCACGTGCATGGCCTCGGTGCCGTAGGGCGTGATGTTGTACTTCTCGCCCGCGGTCACGACCGCCTGCCACAGGGCCAGGCCGTGGCTCGCCGGGACGTTGATCTCGTAGCCCATCTCTCCGGTGAACGAGATCCGGAACACCCGCGCCCGGATGCCGGCGACGCGGCCTTCGGCAAGGCCCATGTGCGGCAGCGCATTCGGCGAGAGTTCGATGTCGTTCGTGAGTTCGGCGAGCAGCCTGCGCGCGTTCGGCCCGGCGATCGAGACCGTGGCGAACTGCTCGGTCACGCTGGTGAGGTAGACCTCGAGCTCCGGCCACTCGGTCTGCAGCCACTCCTCGAGGCGGCCCAGCACGGTTGCGGCATTACCGGTGGTCGTGGTCATCAGGTAGTGGTTTTCGCCCAGCCGCGCGGTCACCCCGTCGTCCTGGACCATGCCGTCCTCGCCCAGCATCAGGCCGTAGCGGCACCTGCCGACCTCGAGCTTCGACCAAGCGTTGGTGTAGACCAAGTTCAGGAAGGTGGCGGCGTCCGGGCCCTGAATGTCGATCTTGCCCAAGGTCGAGGCGTCCAGCACGCCGAGCGAGTCGCGCACCGCCTGGACCTCGCGGTTGACCGCCTCGTGCATGGTTTCGCCCGGCTTCGGGTAGTACCAGGGCCGCTTCCACTGGCCGACGTCCTCGAAGGCCGCCCCGGCGCGCTCGTGCCAGGCGTGGATCGGCGTCTTGCGGATCGGGTCGAGCAGGTCGTCGACGTCGCGCCCGGCAAAGGCGCCGAAGGTGACCGGCGTAAAGGGCGGCCGGAAGGTGGTGACCCCGACCTCGGGAATGCGCCGGCCGAGCGTCTCGGCGAGGATGCCGATGGCGTTCACGTTGCCGGTCTTGCCCTGGTCGGTGCCCATGCCGGTGGTGGTGTAGCGTTTGACGTGCTCGATCGAGCGGTAGCCCTCGCGCACGGCCAGCTTGAGATCGGCGGCGGTGACATCGTTCTGGGCATCGACGAAATGCTTGCGCCCTTGCCCCGGCGGCCTGTCGGAGGGCACGACCCAGATCCAACGGGCCGGAAGAAAACCGTGGTCATCCGCCTTCGGGGCCTTCCTCCTGCGCCGCTTGTCCTTGAAGCCGGCCTCTCTGGCCGCCTGCTCGCCGGCGGCGAACCCCTGCGCCAGGCAGGAGGCCAGGCCGAAGGCGCCGTTGCAGGCGCCGGCCGAGCGTTCCGCCTGGACCGACTCACCCGGCACGAAGCAGCCCAGATCGTGGTCGAACACGACCTTGCCCCCGGACTGGCTGAACAGGTGCACGGCCGGGCTCCAGCCGCCGGAGACGGCGAGCAGGTCGCAGTCCACGGAATGGCCGTCCCCGAGCACCCGGTCGCCCGCGTCGCCGAGGCGCGCGACGTGGATGCGACGCACCCGCTTGTCGCCCTGGGTCCCGGTGATCGCGTGGCCCGAGAGGATCGGCAGGCCCGCGGCCTCGGCCTTCTCCGAGGCCGGCCCTTCGGGGCTCACGCGCAGGTCGACGATCGCGGCGATCTCGATGCCGGCGGCCGCCATGTCCAGCGCGGCGCCATAGGCCCCGTCGTTGTTGGTGAAGAGGACCGCCTTCGTGCCCGGCTTGACGGCGTAACGGTTGAGGTAGGTGCGGCAGGCGCCGGCCAGCATGATCCCCGGGCGGTCGTTGTCGCGGAACACCAGCGGCCGCTCGATCGCGCCGGTGGCCAGCACCACCTGCCCGGCGCGCAGTTTCCACAGGCGCTGGCGCGGCAGGTGCTCCGGTTTCTCGGCGAGGTGGTCGGTGACCCGCTCTAAGAGCGCAATGAAATTGTGGTCGAAGTAGCCGTAAGCGGTGCTGCGGGTGAGCACCCGGACCTCGTCCTGCGCTTCGAGCGCCTTGCGCGCCGTCTTGACCCAGTCGAGCGCCGGCTGGCCACCGATGGTCTCGCCGGAGAGGCCGAGCAGCGCGCCGCCGAGCTCAGCGTCCTGCTCGGCGAGGATCACTCGGGCGCCGCTCGCCGCTGCTGCCAGCGCCGCGGCCAGGCCGGCCGGCCCGGCGCCGACCACGAGCACGTCGCAGTGGGCGAAGGTCTTGTCGTAGCGATCGGGGTCGCGTTCCGTGGACGCCTTGCCGAGGCCCGCGGCCTGGCGGATGAAGTACTCGTATTTCATCCAGAATGCGGCCGGCCACATGAAAGTCTTGTAATAGAACCCGGACGGAATGAAGCGCGACAGCTTGTCGTTGATCGCTCCCAGGTCGAACTCGACGCTGGGCCAGCAGTTTTGCGCGGCGGCGGCGAGGCCCTCGACCAGCTCGACCTCGGTCGCGCGCATGTTGGGATCGGTCCGGGCGCCTTGCCCAAGCTGGACCAGGGCGTTGGGCTCTTCCGGGCCGGCGGCGACGATGCCGCGCGGCCGGTGATACTTGAAGCTGCGTCCGACCAGATGCACGCCGTTGGCGAGCAGCGCGGAGGCCAGGCTGTCCCCGGCGTAGCCTTGATAGCCCCTGCCGTTGAAACGGAAGCCGAGCGGCTTGGTCCGGTCGATCAGGCCGCCTTCGGGCAGGCGAAAGCGCGCCGGCATCTCCCGCGGCCTCCGCTAGACCTCGGTCCGCAACTCGAGCTTGGGCGGCGGTTCGCCCATCTCGTAAACGGCGAGGATCTGGTAGGTCACCGTGTCGCGGGCGACGTTGAACCAGCGCCGGCAGCCGTGGGCGTGGACCCAGCGCTCGAGGAACACGCCCTTGGCGTTCGCGCACATGAAGACGTAGTCGGCCCAGTCCGCATCATCGAGCTTGGCCGGCTCCTTCGGGCGCTCGATATGCGCCTCGCCGCCGTAGGAGAACTCGGTTTCGCTGCGCCGGCCGCAGTAGGGGCAGGGGATCAGAAGCATGTCTCGCGCTCAATGGGCCACCGCGGCCGCGCCGTGCTCGTCGACCAGATAGCCGGTCCGGAAGCGGTCCAGCGAGAAGGCCTCGTTCAGCTTGTGCGGCCGGCCGTGGGCGATGGTATGCGCGAAGACCCATCCCGAGCCCGGGGTCGACTTGAAGCCGCCGGTGCCCCAGCCGCAGTTGATGTACAAGCCCTCGACCGGAGTCCGGGAGATGATCGGGCTGGCGTCCGGGCAGACGTCCACGATGCCGCCCCACTGGCGCAGCA
>JBHIDD010000114.1:0-7715 GCA_046759925.1 Kiloniellaceae bacterium | reverse complement strand
CTAGGATCGTCCACCACTAGGTTTGTTACGCGGTCCCGGACATGCAAGTCATCATCTGCGGCGCCGGTCAGGTCGGCTCTAACATCGCCCGTTATCTCGCCGGCGAGAACGCCGACATCACGGTCATCGATCAGTCGTCGGAA
Organism: Kiloniellaceae bacterium; assembly: GCA_046759925.1. Lineage (GTDB taxonomy): Bacteria > Pseudomonadota > Alphaproteobacteria > Kiloniellales > J153 > JBHIDD01. The sequence continues at coordinate 7,572 of JBHIDD010000114.1, read as the reverse complement.
CTGGTCGAAAAGGTCACCGAGTCGCTCGACGTGAAGGGCCTGGTCGGTTTCGCCTCGCATCCCGACGTGCTGGAGCAAGCCGGCGCGGCCGATGCCGACATGGTGATCGCGGTCACCTTCGCCGACGAAGTCAATATGGTGGCCTGCCAGATCTGCCACTCGATCTTCGACGTGCCGACCAAGATTGCCCGGGTGCGGAACCAGAGCTACCTCGATCCCAAGTGGTCGGACCTGTTCAGCCGCGAGCACATGCCGATCGACGTCATCATTTCGCCGGAGATCGAGGTGGCCCGCGCCATCGAACGGCGCCTGGAGGTCCCCGGCGCCTTCGACGTGCATCCGCTGGCCGACGGCAAGGTCAGCATGATCGGCCTCCACTGCACGGACGACACCCCGATCCTGGAGACGCCGCTCCGGGAACTGACCGCCCTGTTTCCGGAACTCCATATCGTGGTGGTCGGGATCTGGCGCGACAGTCAGGGCATCGTCCCCAGACCGGAAGACGAATTGCTGCCCGGGGACGATGTCTATTTCGTCGCGGAAACCGCCCACTTGACCCGGGCGATGGCCGCGTTCGGGCACGAGGAGAAGGAGGCGCGACGGGTCATCATCGTCGGCGGCGGCAACATCGGTCTCAATCTGGCGCGGGCGGTCGAGAAGAACCACCGGCAGGTTGCCCTCAAGCTGATCGAGGTCGACAAAACCCGGGCCGAACTCGTGGCTCAGGCCTTGGAGCGCACCGTGGTGATCCACGGCGATGGCTTGGACATCGATATCCTGGACGAGGCCAACGCCGCCACCGCGGAAACCGTCGTCGCGGTATCCAACGACGACGAGGTCAACATCCTGACCTCGCTACTGGCCAAGCGCCAAGGCTGCCAGCGGGCGGTGACCCTGATCAACAAGACATCCTATGGCTCCCTGGTCGGCACGCTGGGCATCGACACCGTGGTCAGCCCGCGGGCGATCACGGTGTCGACCATCCTGCAGCACGTGCGCCGCGGCCGGATCCGCTCGGTCCATTCGCTGTCCGAAGGCTTCGGCGAGGTGATCGAGGCCGAGGCCCTGGAGACGTCGAACCTGGTGGGCGTGTCGATCCGCGAAGCGAAGCTGCCGGACGGCGTTCTGGTCGGCGCCATCGTGCGCGGCCAGGACGTGATCATCCCGCGGGGCGACACCGTCATCCGCGCCAACGACCTGGTCGTCATCTTCGCCGCGACCGCGGCGGTGAAAAAGATCGAAAAGCTGTTCGCGGTCAGGCTGGAGTTCTTCTAGGCCGGACCCATTTCGACGTGACGGGAACCCGAGAATGCCGCGCCAAGCCTATGTCAACGGTCGCTACCTGTCGCACCGCGCGGCCGCCGTGCACATCGAGGATCGCGGCTACCAGTTCGCCGACGGCGTCTACGAGGTGGTGCCGGTCTTCAACGGCGTGCTGGTGGACGAGGATTTGCACTTGGACCGGCTGGAGCGGTCGCTCGGCGGGCTGCGCATCGACATGCCCATGGCGCGCCCGGCGCTCAAGCTGATCACCCGGGAACTGATCCGCCGCAACGACCTGAGCCACGGCTTCCTCTACATGCAGGTCACCCGGGGCGTGGCGCCACGCGATCACAGGTTTCCGCAAGGCGCCAAACCGGCGCTGGTCATGACCACGCGCCAGATGAACCCGCACGGCGAGGAGCTCCTGGCCGAGGGCCTCAAGGTGGTGACCACGCCCGACATTCGCTGGCAACGCTGTGACATCAAATCGATCTCGCTGCTTCCCAACGTGCTGGCCAAGCAGGACGCGGCAGACTCCGGCGCCGACGAAGCCTGGCAGGTCGACGCGGACGGCCACGTGACCGAGGGGAGCTCGACCAATGCCTGGATCGTCACCGCGGACAACACGGTGGTGACCCGCAATGCGTCGCACGCGATTCTGAACGGGATCACGCGCATTTCGCTGCTCAAGCTGATCAGCGACGCGGGCTACGACTACGAGGAGCGTCCCTTCACGGTGGCCGAGGCCAAGGCGGCGCGCGAGGCCTTCTTGACCTCCAGCACCTCCTTTGTCCTTCCCGTAACCCGGATCGACGATACCCCGGTCGGCAATGGCCACCCGGGCATCCTGACGGAAAAGCTGCGCCAGCGTTACATGGACTACGTGGCAAGCCTCAAGGATACGCAGTGACACCGGCCCGGCCGCGCGCCCTGCTGTTCGACTGGGACAACACCCTGATCGACAGTTGGGACTCGATCCACCATGCGCTCAACGTGACGCTCGAGGCCATGGGCCATGCGCCTTGGAGCTTCGAGGAAACCCGCGCGCGGGTTCGCACCTCGGCCCGCGACAGCTTCCCGCGGCGCTTCGGCGCGCGGGCGCCCGAGGCCGCGGAAATCTTCTACCGCACCTTCGAGGCCGACCACCTGGAGAAGCTGCGCGAGCGCGACGGCGCCGGCGACATGCTGCGAGTCCTGGCCAAGGTGGAGCGCCTGTATCTTGCGGTGGTCAGCAACAAGCAGGGCTACCTCTTGCGCCGCGAGGTGGCGCACCTGGGATGGGAGGACTATTTCGACCGGCTGGTCGGGGCCAGCGACGCCGCGCGCGACAAGCCCGCATCCGATGCGGTCGAGTTGGCGCTGGCCGGCTCCGGCTTGGCGCCCGGACCGGAGGTCTGGTTCGTGGGCGACACCGATATCGACATGCTTTGCGCCGTCAATGCCGGTTGCTTGCCGGTCCTGCTCCGGGCCGCGCCGCCGGGCCGAGGGGAATTCGGGGAAACCCCGCCGCAACTCCATGTGACCAGTTGCGCCGACGTGGTCGAAGCCGTGCGGGCCTTGTAAATTTTGTTGTCCCGTGACACCGTGATAGGGAAAGCAAGGCCGGCGGGAAAATCCGGCGGCCGGACCGGCCCAGGGTGTTCCAGACGAGGGCCACCCTGCGAGGCCGGCGGCCCGGGACACACGGGCCGATAAGGCGAGAACGAGCAAAACAAAAAGGTGGCTTCAATGGCCGCAGAAAAATCCCAGAACGTCCAGGACGTCTTTCTGAACCACATCCGGAAAAACAAGGTTCCGGTCACCATCTTTCTCGTGAACGGCGTGAAGCTACAGGGCATCATCACGTGGTTCGATAACTTCTCCCTCCTGCTGCGCCGCGATTCCCATTCTCAGCTTGTCTACAAGCATGCGGTTTCGACGGTGATGCCGGCGACCCCGATTCAGCTTTTCGAACCGGCGAAAGAGGAGCAGGTCGAACCGGCGAGAGAGGAGCAGGAGGTCGAAAACGTCTAAGCGGAGCCGCCGGCGACCGAACGGCGGCCACCTCGACGGTGGCGTACCGGAGGGAACCGGGGGCGAAAGGCGAAGCGTCGGCCGGGCGCTGGTCCTGCATCCGGCGGTCCGTTCGCGCGCGGCCCCGCCGCGCCCCCCGGCGGCGCGCCGTGACGAGGCGACCCGGCTGGCGCTCGCCATCGGCCTGGAGGTCGCCCATGCCGAGGTCACTTCGGTCAACCGGCCACGGCCGGCGACCTTCTTCGGCAAGGGCGTCGTCGACCGCTTCGCCGGCTTCGTCAAGGCCCACGGCATCGGGGTTGCCGTCATCGATGCGGCGCTGTCGCCGATCCAACAACGGAACCTGGAGCGGGCCTGGCGCTGCAAGGTGATCGACCGCACCGGCCTGATCCTGGAAATCTTCGGCGCCCGGGCACGCACCAAGGAGGGCCAACTGCAGGTCGAGCTCGCGGCGCTCAGCTACCAGCGCTCGCGTCTGGTGCGGTCCTGGACCCACCTGGAGCGCCAGCGCGGCGGCTTCGGCTTCCTCGGCGGCCCGGGCGAGCGCCAGCTCGAAATGGACCGCCGCCTGATCACCGAACGCATGGTCCGGATCAAGGCGGACTTGGAGCAGGTCAAGCGGACCCGCGCCCTGCACCGCAGGGCCCGGCGCCGCGTGCCCTATCCGGTGGTCGCCCTGGTCGGCTACACCAACGCCGGCAAGTCGACCCTGTTCAACCGACTGGCCCGGGCGGACGTCCTGGTCCACGATCTGCTGTTCGCCACCTTGGATCCGACCATGCGCCGGGTCGGCCTGCCCTCCGGGCAGGACATCGTTCTCTCCGATACGGTCGGCTTCATTTCCGAGCTGCCGACCGACCTCGTGGCGGCCTTCCGGGCGACCCTCGAGGAGGTGACCGAGGCGGACCTGGTGGTCCACGTGCGCGACATCGCCCATCCCGACAGCGAGGCGCAGCGCCAAGACGTCCAGCGCGTGCTCAGCGACCTGGGCCTTGGCGCCATGCTCGACCGGGAGCTGATCGAGGCCCTGAACAAGATCGACCTGCTGGACGAGGAGTCCCGTGCCGTGCTGCGCGCCCAGGCGGCGCGCAACGGAAACCGCGTTCCCTGCTCGGCGCTCACCGGCGAGGGCCTGGCGGATCTGCTCACGCTGATCGACCGCCGCTTGACGCAAAGCCACCGCATGGTCGACCTCTCGATCGCGCTCAACGACGGCGCGGCGATCGCCTGGCTCTACGACCATGGCCAAGTGCTGGAACGCCGCGACGACGGCGGATTCGCCCATCTGCGCGTCAACCTGGATCCCGCCGATCTGGCCCGTTTCCGGCGCCGGCGCGACCCCGGCCGGCCGGGCGCCGACGCATCCCGCGGCCGGGGCAAGGCGCGGTAGACGCGGCCGCTTTTTTTTTCGCCACCACGCCCGATACCCGACCCGCCATGCGTCCCGACATCGAGACCGTCACCGGCATCCTGGAGGAGGCCGCCGCGGAGGAGATCCTGCCGCGGTTTCGGGTCCTCAAAGCCGACGAAGTGCGCGCGAAGGACACCGGCGAGCTCGTCACGGTTGCCGACGTCGCCGCCGAAGAGCGGATCGGCCGGCGGCTGCTCGATCTGCTTCCGGGCTCCTGCGTGGTCGGCGAGGAGGCGGTCGCCGCCGACCCGCGGCGTCTCGACGGCCTTTCCGGAGACCGCCCGGTTTGGACCATCGACCCGCTCGATGGAACCGGCAACTTTGCGCGCGGCAGGCCGGTTTTCGCGGTCATGGTCGGGCTGATCCGGGGCGGCCGGACGCGGGCCGCCTGGATTCACGACCCGGTCGGGGAACGCACCGCCACCGCGGAGGAGGGCTCCGGGGCCTGGATGGCCGGCCGGCGGCTCCGCGCGGCGGCCCCGGCCTCGCCCGCCGAGATGCGCGGTACCCTGCACGCCGGGAGCTTCGCCACGCCCGAGATGGTGCGCCGCGTCCGGGCGCGGCGCGACCGGGTCGGCACGGTCAAGAGCCTGAACTGCGCGGGAGGTGAATACCTGCGCCTGGTGTCCGGGCAGACCCACTTCTCGCTGTTCACCAAGCTGATGCCCTGGGACCATGCGCCGGGCACGCTGATCCACAGCGAGGCCGGGGGCACCGGCCGCACGCTCGACGGCGCGCCCTACCGCCCCCGCAGCTATCGCGCGGCCGGCCTGCTGCTCGCCCCGGACGAGGCCAGTTGGGGCACCCTCCGCGAGGTGTTGTTCGGCAACGGCGCGCAAGGCTGAACGGGCCTTGCGGGCCGTGGCGCCGGCGGACCCCAGGGGAATCGTGGAACTGGCCCTGGCATGCGCTTCGATCAAGGAATAGTCTGCGCCTTTTGGCGGCCTGCCTGAACGGGAAGGGGAGGTTGGCGCGGTGTCGAATTCGTTTCCGGGTGAGGCGCGTGTCGTCATCATCGGCGGCGGGATCGTCGGCTGCTCGCTGGCCTACCACCTAACCAAACTGGGCTGGGACGATGTCGTCCTGCTGGAACGCAAGCAGCTGACCTGCGGGACCACGTGGCATGCGGCCGGCTTGGTGCGGGAGGTCCTGGGCGGCTATACGCTGACCCGGCTGGCCCGGTACTCCATGACGCTGTTCAGGCAGCTCGAAGCGGAAACCGGGCAGGCCACCGGCCTCAAGCGGAACGGCAGCCTCGGCATCGCCACCAACGAAGCCCGCTGGGAGGAGCACCGGCGGGCCGCGGACTTGGCGAAAACCTGCGGTGTCGAGGTTCAGCTCATCACGGCAAAGCAAGCACAGGACCTCTACCCGATCCTCAACATCGACGACGTTGTGGGCGCCGTTTATTTCCCCCATGACGGCCAGATCAACCCGGCGGATGCGGCGATGGCCTTGGCCAAGGGGGCGCGCATGGGCGGGGCGCGGATCTTCGAAAACATCAAGGTCACGGGAATCGATACCGCCAAGGAACGTGTGACCGGCGTCCGGACCGCGCGCGGCGCCATCAAAGCCGAGTACGTCGTCAACTGCGCCGGCATGTGGGCGCGCGAGGTGGGCCTGATGTGCGGCGTCAACGTGCCGCTGCACGCCTGCGAGCACTTCTACGTGGTCACCGAGCCCATGGCGGACGTGACGCCGGATTTGCCGGTGCTGCGCGACATGGATGGCTGCGCCTACTACAAGGAGGACGCCGGCAAGCTCCTGATCGGCGCCTTCGAGCGCACGGCCAAGCCCTGGGGCATGGCGGGCATCCCCGAGGACTTCTGCTTCGACGAGCTGCCCGAGGACATGGACCACTTCATGCCGGTCCTGGAGGGCGCGATGCACCGGGTCCCGGCCTTGCGGGACGTCGGCATCCGAAAGTTCTTCAACGGGCCGGAGAGCTTTACCCCCGACAACCGCTACCTGCTCGGCGAGGCGCCGGAGCTGAAGAACTTCTACGTCGCCGCCGGGTTCAACTCGATCGGCATCCAGTCCTCCGGCGGCGCGGGCCAGGTCCTGGCGGAATGGATCGTCGAGGGCCACCCGCCCATGGACCTCTGGGAGGTGGACATCCGGCGCATGATGCCCTTCCAAGGCAACAAGTCGTACCTCCGTAAGCGGGTGAGCGAGGCGCTCGGCTTGCTTTACGCCATGCACTGGCCGTATTACCAGTACGAGACCGCGCGTGGCGTGCGCACCTCGCCGCTGCACGACCGGCTGAAGGCGCACGGCGCCTGTTTCGGCGAGGTCGCCGGCTGGGAGCGGCCGAACTGGTTCGCACCCGACGGGGTCGAGCCGAAATACCGGTACAGCTACAAGCGCCCGAACTGGTTTCCTTACGCGGCGGCCGAGCACAAGGCGGTGCGCGAGGCCGTCGCGCTGTTCGATCAGAGCTCGTTCGCCAAGTTCCTGGTCCAGGGCCGGGATGCGGAAGCGGTGTTGCAGCGAATCTGCGCCAATGACGTGGCCGTGCCGTTGGGGAGGATCGTCTATACCCAGTGGCTCAACGAACGCGGCGGCATCGAAGCCGACCTGACGGTGACGCGCCTGGCGGAGGATGTTTACCTGGTGGTCACGGGCGCCGCGGTCGGGCCGCACGACCTCGACTGGCTGGTCCGCAACATCCCGGAGAAGGTCCGTGTCACGGTTACGGACGTGACCTCCGGTTACGCGGTTCTCGGGGTGATGGGACCGAACAGCCGGGCATTGCTGTCCCGGCTGACCGAGGCGGACCTTTCGAACGAGGCCTTTCCCTTCGGCACCTCCCAGGAGATCGAAATCGGCTATGCCACGGTGCGGGCGCTCCGGATCACCTACGTCGGCGAGCTGGGCTGGGAGCT
>JBHIDD010000113.1:0-7747 GCA_046759925.1 Kiloniellaceae bacterium | reverse complement strand
CCCTCGACCACGTCGAGCTCGGTGTCCAGCGACTTGGCCTCCTCGACCGTGATCACGCCCTCGTTGCCGACCTTCTGCATGGCCTCGGCGATCATGTCGCCGATCTCGATGTCGCCATTGGCCGAAATGGTCCCGACCTGGGCGATCTCCTGAGAGGTCGAGATCTTTTTCGACTGCTTCTTCAGGTCGGCGACCACGGCATCCACCGCCAAGTCGACGCCGCGCTTGAGGTCCATCGGGTTCATGCCCGCGGCCACCGCCTTGGCCCCCTCGCGCACCACCGTGTGGGCCAGGATGGTCGCCGTCGTGGTGCCGTCGCCGGCCACGTCGTTGGTCTTGGACGCCACCTCGCGGACCATCTGTGCGCCCATGTTCTCGAACTTATCGGAAAGCTCGATCTCCTTGGCGACCGCGATCCCGTCCTTGCTCGTCCGCGGCGCCCCGAAGGCCTTGTCGAGGACCACGTTGCGGCCCTTCGGGCCCAAGGTCACCCGCACGGCATCGGCCAGAATGTCGATCCCGCTCAGCATCTTGGACCGGGCTTCGCTACCGAATTTGACTTCCTTTGCAGCCATGTTTCCTTGTCTCCTGCTGTTTGCTTACGCCTTAGGCAGCCTTCTTGCGCTTGGCAGCGCGGGGGCTTTCGATAATGCCCATGATGTCGGACTCTTTCATGATCAGGAGCTCGTCGCCGTCGAGCTTCACCTCGGTGCCCGACCACTTGCCGAACAGCACCCGATCGCCGGCCTTGACGTCGAGCGGATGAAGCTTGCCGTCCTCGCCCCGGGCGCCCGGGCCGACGGCGACCACCTCGCCTTCCATCGGCTTTTCCTGGGCGGTATCCGGGATGATGATGCCGCCGGCGGATTTCTCCTCCTGCTCGATCCGTTTGACGACCACGCGATCATGCAACGGTCGGAATCTCATGGCAGAACCTCCAAAATTTCGAAGACTTGGTCTTGTCGATCTCCGCTCCAAGGGGGCCTGTTAGCACTCTCCCTTGATGAGTGCCAAAGATTTACGGTTTCGGACCCCGGCTGTCAAGGGCAAGCCGCCGGCAGATTCGGGCAATCGTTCCGGTCTTGGCAGCAGTCCGGCCCGTTTGCTGCTAACTTATTGTTTTATATACATATATCTGTTGTGCTGCGGGACGGAGACGGGCAAGATAGCGCGACGGAGACGAGCCGGACAGGAGCGTATCATGGGCGCCCTTCGGATGCAGCTTCACCACTACCGCCTGACCACTGCGGAAATCCTCTACCGCATGCCGGACCATCCGGAGCTGCTGCAAAGCTACGTCTGGCAGGACTACGACCTGGCGCCCGGATACCCGGTCCTGAAGAGGTTTCTCGACTTCTGGGAGCGCAACCTCGACGGCAAACTCCACTCGGTTCGGGTCGCCAGCCAGCCGCTCATCCAGGCCCCTGAGGCGCGCTTCGCGGCAACCTACCTGAGCCTGCACTGAACCTCCGGCCGGCGCAACCGGCGGCCCGGGCGGGATGCCGGCCGCGTCGGCTCCACCCGCGCCGGCAACCCGGGCCGAGGGGCGGCTTGGCTCGGTGCGGCAAGCCTTGGCCCATGCCGCGGCGCAGCCTAAGCTGGTACCCTCCATCATAGAAGGGTGGTACTAGGGCCCGGACACCCGGCCCGAGCGGCATCATGACCACGATCGCGGCGGCCCCGCGTCATTCCCCGACCTCGAAGGACGATCGCCCGGTGGCGGTCTGGCTGCTCGTCTGCTGCGCCATGATCTTCGCCATGGCGGTGATCGGCGCGATCACGCGGCTGACCGAATCGGGACTCTCGATCATGGAGTGGGCGCCGCTCGAGGGCATCCTGCCGCCGCTTTCGGCGGCCGAGTGGCAACGCATCTTCGGCCTCTACCGGCAAATCCCGGAATACCGCGAGGTCAATCCCGGCATGACGCTCTCCGCGTTCAAGACGATTTTCTGGTGGGAGTACGTGCATCGCCTCTGGGGCCGGCTGATCGCCTTGGTCTTTCTCGTGCCCTTCCTGTGGTTCCTGCTGCGCGGGCGGCTGCGCCGGCCCCTGCTGCCGCATTTGCTGGCCGTGTTCGCCTTCGGCGCCCTGCAGGGGGTGCTCGGCTGGTACATGGTGACCAGCGGTTTGGCCGGGGGCAGCGACGTCAGCCAATACCGGCTGGTCGCCCATCTGACGGCCGCGGTCGTGATCTATGGCTACATCCTCTGGGTGGCGCTCGGGCTCATGCGCCCGGCCCCGCCCATTAGCCCGGATGGGCGCGCGCGGGCGCTGCGCCGGGCGCTGATCGGCTTTGCCGGACTGGTTGGGCTGACCCTGGCCTCGGGCGGCTTCGTCGCCGGGCTGAACGCCGGCCTCGCGTACAACAGCTTCCCGCTGATGGACGGCGAGTTTCTGCCCGCGGGCTACGCCGCCCTGCGGCCCTGGGCGCGCAACCTCTTCGAGAACGTCGCCGCCGTGCAATTCAATCACCGGGTTCTCGCGCTTTCGACCGCCGCCGCTGCGCTCATCTTGGGGCTCTGGGCGCGGCGCCTCGCGCTTGCACCGCAAGCGCGAGGCGCCTGCGCACTGGTTTTCGCCGCGGCCGGGCTGCAACTGGCGCTCGGCGTCGCGGCGCTTTTGCTCGTCGTGCCGGTCTGGCTCGGCGCCCTGCACCAGGCCGGCGCCCTCGCACTCCTCACATTTACGCTCATTGCGATCCACCGGCTCACGCCCGGCGGCGCGCAGCCCGCCGCCCGGCGCTTCGGGCCATGAAGTGGTGTCCTGGCGCGCTTGGTGGCATAAAGCTGCGCCGACTTGGCGAAATTGACGCGCCGCCGGGCCGGCGCCATCGGATTCGAAACGACGCCCGGGTCCCGGCTCAGCCCGGCACCGGTGCCGCACCGACAACCCAAGAGGAGAACCCGCCATGACGCCCGAGGAACTCCGCAAGCGCCAGGCCCCCTTCAAAGAGCGCTACCGCGAGGACCCGAAGGCCGCGGTCATTACCATGCGCGCAACCGGCACACTGGATCGCGCCGCGGTCGTCTGCACGGTGGAAACCGCGCGGGAAACCGCGCGCGCACGCGTCGCGGCGGGCCTGCACGAGGCGGCCGGCGGCGACGGCTTGACCGCCTGTTCGGGAGACATGCTGATGGAGGCGCTGGCGGCCTGCGCGGGGGTGACCTTGCGGGCGGTGGCGACGGCGCTCGAGATCCCGGTCACGGGCGGGACCGTCACCGCCGAGGGCGACCTCGACTTCCGCGGCACGCTGGCGGTGGACAGGGAAGCCCCGGTGGGATTCCGCGACATCCGGTTGCGATTCGATTTGCAGACCGATGCGAGCCCGGAGCGGCTCGACTCGCTCTTGAAGCTCACCGAGCGCTACTGCGTGGTCTACCAAACGCTGAAAAACGCCCCGCCGATCAAACTCAGCCACCGGGTGCGCTGAGCCCGGGCACGGTTCAGGCCGCTTCCGGCGCCGCCTTGGCCCCAGGCCACCTGGATTTCGATCTCGCCGACCCCTCGGGGCCGCCGGCCCGGTAAGGGCGGGAACAGGGGGCCGAACGCGCCAAGGCTTGGCCGGCTTCCCAGGGCGGCCCATTGACTTGGTTTCGCCCCGCAGGTCGCGCCGGGATACTTGATTGCGCCGATGAGGGGCGATGAAATAATATATGTCAGAGGCCCGACGGCCGTGACGATCGTATGTGGTCTCCGGGGAGCGCTCCGCGAAGGATGCCCATGGCGTCGGCGGTTTCCGGGACCGAGCCCCATCGGCACCGGACGGAAGGCCGCTAGGGTTGGAGGCATCGCTCGCCGTGCCCGGCGCCCGGGCAAGCGCCGCGGCGCGTTTCGGGCACGGTCCGAGACGATGAGGTCCGCTTGGGCGATACGGCCCGAACGGTCCATAACATCCAACGGCAACCAAGAGACTGCACGCCGACGAAGGTGCAGGGAGAGGAAGGAACATGCTTCAAAGAGCCAAGACTATTCTCGTGCCGGTCGCGGCGATCCTCGCGCTGCTCGGCGCAACCGTCGGGCAACCCGGATCTGCCCAAGCGAAGGCCGTCAAAATCGCATTCGGGGATATCGCCTCCGTTGAATCGATCAATTTCCTGATCGCCTTGGAGCGGGTCAAGGAAAGGGGCGTTGACGTCGACATCACCTTCTTCAAGTCCGAGGACATCGCCGCGCAGGCGGTGGTCGGCGGGCAGGCCGACGTCGGCGTCGGAACGCCTTACGCCCTGTTGCAGAAGGTCAAGGCCCCGATCCGGATGTTCTTCCAGTTGAGCGCACTCAGGTTCTATCCGGTGGTGAACACCGACTACTACAAGGATTGGAAGGACCTCGACGGCCAGGAGTACGTGGTTCATTCGCGCGGCTCCGGAACCGAAGCGATCATGAACCTGATGGCCAAGCGCAAGGGCATCAAATACAAGAGCATCAGCTATATTCCCGGCTCCGAGGTTCGGGCCGGCGCCATGCTCAAGGGCACGATCCGGGCGACCATCGTCGATGCGCCCAACCGCAACCTTCTGTTGGAGAAGGGCAAGGGCAAATTCAAGGTTCTGCCCATGGAGGGCGTCGACGCCAGCGACGAGGCGCTTTATGCCAACACCGAATTCCTGGAAAACAATCAGGAAACGGTGGACATCCTGATCGAGGAATTGCTCACGGTGTGGCGGGCGATCAACAAGGACCCGAACTACGTGACAACCCAGCGGAAGAAATACGGCGTCTTGGCGGATCTGCCGGCGGAGCTGGAGGGCGAGATCATCCCGTACTACACCGAGTCCGCCAAGAGCGGCGCTTTCCCGGTCAACGGCGGCGGCGTCGAAGCGGCCAAGACCGATTTCGAGTTCTATTCGATCGCCGGCCAATTGAAGGGCGATCCGGCCGATCTCAAGGTCGAGGACTTCTGGTATTTCGGCCCGCTGAACAAGGCGCTCGACAAACTGGGCCGGATGTGATCGCGACCCCGGCCCCTTCGATAGCAAGGGCGTTTCGAACCTGATAACGTGACACACGACTGGATTGACCGGAGGCGTTCACGCCTCCGGTCAACCTGCCGCGCCACCTGTCGAGACATTACCGGATGACGACGCAAGACATCGAGGCCGTCAGCCGGCCGGAATCGTTCGATCTGTTCTCCTCGACGGCGTTGTGGCGGCTGGCCTCTTTCGCCGCGGTCTTCGGCGCTTGGGAACTCGCCGGGAGGATTCCGATCAGCCCGGCGTTCCCGACGTTCGGCGCGACCATGACGGCGCTTTTCGAGATGACACTCAACGGCAGCATGGGCCGGGCCTATCTTTCGACGCTCCAGCCCCTGCTCATCGGGCTGTTCATCTCCGGCGCCTTCGGGATCCTGGCCGGCGTCGTGATGGGCCTGTCGCGGCTGTTCGAGTTCTTCCTCGCGCCGGTTTTCATCGTCATGCAGGCCGCCCCCGTGGCGGCGCTGATTCCGCTCATCACCTTCATTTACGGGATCGGCTTGGCGGCCAAGATCGTCGCCGTGTGCATCCTCGCCGCCCCGGTCATCGTGCTGAATTCGTACAAGGCCGTGCGGAACGCCAGCCCGTCGCTCATTCAGATGTGCCGGTCGTTCCAAGGCAGCCGATCCCAGGTGATCCTCAAGATCATCCTGCCCGACGCCAGTCCGGTGATTTTCGCAGGTCTTAGGCTCGGCATCGCCGCCGGGTTCATCGGCATCGTCCTGGCCGAACTGCTGATCACGCCGACCGGCATCGGAGACCTGATCACCTATCATCGCTCGGTCGCCGACTATGCCGAGATGTATGCGACGATTTTCTCCATTGTCGCGTTGGCCGCGCTCACCGTGACCGGTCTCCAGAGACTCGAGACCGTGGTGTTCCGGCCCGAGAAGAGGGCGAAATGACCGAGCCCGTTCGCGTGGCGCAGCCGGCTGGCGCGGCGATGGCGGCCCAAGGCATCGTCGAGGTGAAGGGCGTCTCGAAAATCTACGACGGCGGGATCCAGGCCCTGCGAGACGTCGACTTGAGTTTTCCCAAGGGCGAGCTGACCACGCTCCTGGGGCCCAGCGGCTGCGGCAAAACCACCTTGCTGAAGATCATCGCCGGGCTTCTGGAGCCGACCGGCGGCAGCGTTGTCGTGAACGGCGCCGCGGTGACCGGCCCGGGGCCGGAACGGGCCTTCGTCTTTCAGGACTTCGCCCTGATGCCCTGGGCCAGCCTGATCCGCAACGTCGGTTTCGGCCTGGAACTGCGCGGCATGCCGCAAAAACAGCGCTACGACATCGCGCGCGGCTATATCGCCAAGGTGGGTCTTGCCGGATTCGAGGATCGTTATCCCCACGAACTCTCCGGCGGCATGCGTCAGCGCGTCGGGCTGGCCCGGGCGCTCGCGGTGGACGCCGAGGTCTTGCTGATGGACGAGCCGTTCTCGGCGGTCGACGAACAGACCAGACGGAAATTCCAGGAGGATCTCCTGCACCTTCTCGAGGCCGAGAAAAAAACCGTCATCTTCGTGACCCACAGCATCGAGGAAGCCGTCTACCTATCCGACCGGATCGTGCTGCTGACGGCGCGTCCGGGCTCGGTATCGCGGATCCTCAGGCCCGGTTTGGACCACGGCGGCAGTCCCGACGCGCTGCGCCGGAACAAGACGTACATCGATATGGTCGAGGAGATCTGGCAGATGCTCCGAAAATACCTGGTTTGAGCGTGGTGTCCCGATGCGGATCTTCGGCTACGACATACCGGTCATGTTCGCCCTAATCTTCTGGTGCCTGGCCTGGGAAATTGCCGGGCGGGTGCCCTGGGAAACCATGGGCCGGCCGGACCTCGACCTCGTTCTGCCGCCGATATCGGAGGTTTTCGTGGCAATGGGCGAACTGCTGCCAAACGGCAAGTTCCAGGCGGCCACGTGGCTGACGCTCGAGTCCTTCACACTCGGCATGGGGATCGCGGTGCTCGCCGGCATTCCCTTGGGCATGCTGATGGGCCGCATCGAGGCGGTGGACAAGCTGCTCGGCATGTGGGTCAACGTCTTCGTCAGCGCCCCGCTCACCGCACTGGTTCCGGTCATCATGATCCTGTTCGGCCTGGGGCAGACGACCATCGTCGTGACCGTGGTCCTGTTCGCGGTCTGGATCATCGTCCTGGACACCTATGCCGGCATCAAACACGTCAGCCCCTCCTTGCTCGAGATGGCGCGCTCCTTCGGCGCGAGCAGGTTCGAGCTCTACGTCAAGATTCTGATCCTGGCGGCCTTGCCGGAGATCCTGGCGGGCGTCCGGCTGGGACTGATCCGCGCGGTCAAAGGGGTCGTGATCGGTCAGCTTCTGGTCTCGATCATCGGCTACGGCGAGCTTTTCGAGCTCTACTCCCGCAACTTCCTGATGGACCGGTTCTGGGCGCTGACGATTCTGCTCTTCGCCTTCGCCATGCTCGCCTCGGAACTGATCGGCTGGGCGGAGCGAAAGGTCGAGTACTACGCGGGCGCCCGGTAGACGGAGCCCCGGAGGTTTTGATGGGCTAGAATCAGGAGGGTTCTGGGAGGTCGCGCACCTCACCAAGCCCCCCCTTCGCACCGCATGAAGAAGTCGCTGGCGCTCGTTCACCTCGTGCCGGAGGCGGCCGGCACCGGTACCAAGCTCGAGCTGCGGGACGACGGTATTTCCTGCGCGGCGACCGTGGAGTGGATTCGATTCTACGATCCGGAGAAGACGCGGACCCACGCCTAGGGTTTTGAGAGCGACCCTTCCGCGGCCGTGATGCAAGGGGCGGGG
>JBHIDD010000112.1:0-7750 GCA_046759925.1 Kiloniellaceae bacterium | reverse complement strand
AGGAATGCCGCGCCGTGCGCGAGCGGGTCGGTGTGCTCGACCTCGGCGGCTTCGCGAAGTTCGAGGTGACCGGCCCGGGCGCGGCGGGCTTCCTGGACCGCATGATCGCCGGCCGCTTGCCGCGCGCGGGGCGCATCTCGCTGTCCTATTTCTGCACGCCCAAGGGCGGGATTCTGAGCGAGACGACGATCAGCCGCCTGGGCGAGGAGCGCTTCTACCTGTGCAGCGCGTCGACGGCCGAGTGGCACGACCACCAGTGGATCGTGCAGCACATGCCGACGGACGGCGGCGTGCAAGTTTCCAACATCACGCCGCTCTACGGCACGCTGATCGTCGCCGGGCCGCGCGCGCGTGAGGTGCTCGCCAAGGTCACCGAGGCGGACCTTTCCAACGAAGCCTTCCCCTGGCTCAGCGTGCGCTGGATCGAGATCGGTTTCGCCCGGATCCTGGCGCTCAGGATCAATTACGTCGGCGAACTGGGCTGGGAGCTGCACGTGCCGGCCGCGTACCAGGTCCCGGTCTACGAGGCCGTGATCGACGCAGGCGCCGAGTTCGGCATCGCCGACTTCGGCATGTATGCCATGGAATCGCTCAGGCTGGAGAAGTGCTACCGCGTCTGGAAACTCGACATGACCCACGAATACACGCCGCTGGAAGCCTCCCTCGACCGTTTCGTCAAACTGGACAAGGCGGATTTCATCGGCCGCTCCGCGCTGTTGCAGCAGCAGCAGGAAGGGCTCTCGCAGCGCTTCGTGCCGCTCCTCGTCGAGGCGGGCGACGCCGATGCGCCGGCCTGCGCGACGGTGTTCCGCGACGCCGAGACGGTCGGCCTGGTCACCTCGGGCGGCTACGGCTACGCGGCCGAGAAGAGCATCGCGCTTGCCTACGTGCGCAGCGACCTGGCCGAGCCCGGCAGCGAGCTGGAGGTGGAAATCCTGGGCGAACGCCGCAAGGCCGTGGTGGTGGAGGAGCCGATCTACGACCCGAGGAACCAGCGGCTGCGGGCTTGAGTCCGGACCGGATGTATTCGGGTTCAATAACCAAACAGACAATGACCACAGAGGCACAGAGACGCAGAGGAAAAAAAGATATTGCACCACTAAGACACAAAGACATGAAGAGCACGAAGGAATCTCTATTGCGCGGTTCGCCCGCCTAAATCCAGTTTTGTGTACTTCGTGGCCTTTGTGCCTTCGTAGTTTACTTTTGTTTTGTCTCTGTGCCTCCGTGGTTCTAATTTCAATCACGGATGAATCTGCTCTTGCCGAACTGGGCTAAACGAGGTCATGGGGACTGACAAGGCAACATCTGTGCGCCGCATCGCCGTGGTCGGGACCGGCGTGATCGGAAGCGGCTGGGCGGCACGCTGCCTGGCACGGGGCCATGACGTGGTGGCCACGGATCCTGCGCCGGGCGCCGAGGAACGCTTGCGGGAACGCATCGCCAACGCCTGGCCGGCGCTCAGGCGCTTGAGCCTCGCCCCCGGCGCCGACCCGGCCCGGCTGAGCTTCACGCCGGATCTGGAAGCCGCCGCGGCCGCGGCCGATTTCGTCCAGGAAAGCGCGCCCGAGGACGAGGACCTGAAACGAAAACTGCTGGCCCGGATCGATTCCGCCGCGCGGCCGGCGGTGCCGATCGCGTCGAGTTCCTCCGGCCTGTTGCCGAGCCGGATCCAGGCCGGCTGCGCCCGTCCCGAACGGGTCGTCGTCGGCCATCCGTTCAACCCGGTCTACCTGCTGCCGCTTGTCGAGGTGCTGGGCGGCGCGCAGACCGCGCCCGAGGCGATCGAAGGCGCGATGGCGTTCTACCGGTCTCTCGGCATGCATCCCTTAAGGGTGCGCCGGGAAATTCCCGGCTACATTTCCGACCGGCTACAGGAGGCGCTGTGGCGCGAGGCCCTGCACCTGGTCGCCGAAGATGTCGCCGGCACCGACGAGATCGACGACGCGATTCGCTATGGGCCGGGGCTGCGCTGGGCCTTCATGGGGCCGTGTCTCACGTTTCATCTGGCCGGCGGCGATGCCGGCATGGCGCACATGCTCGAGCAGTTCGGCCCGGTCCTGAAGGCGCCCTGGACCAAGCTCGAAGCCCCCGAGCTCACCGAGGAGCTGGCCCGACGCATGAGGCAGGGCACCGAGGCGCAAGCCGCCGGGCGCAGCGTCAAGGAGTTGGAGCGGTTGCGCGACGACTGCCTGATCGGGGTCATGCGCAGCCTCCGGCAATACGCTACCGGGGCCGGCGCTGTGCTGGCCGAGGACGAGGCGGCTCAGTATGCGCGGCGGTCCTACCGGCGCTGGCGGACCGGAGATGCGGTCGAGGCGCCGCTGGCGCTCTACGAGACGAGGGTGCAGCCGGAATGGCTCGACTACAACGGCCATATGAGCGAGTCCTGCTACCTGCTGGCCTTTGGCGATGCCTCCGATGCGCTGTTCCGCTACGTCGGGATCGACGAGGCCTACCGGGCCGCCGGGCGGTCGTTCTACACGGTCGAGACCCATCTCAACAATTATCGCGAGGCCGCCGGCGGCGAGCCGCTTCGCTTCACCACCCAGTTGCTGGATCTGGATGAAAAACGCCTGCATTTGTTCCACGCCATGTTTCACGGCCGCGGCGGCGATCTGCTCGCGACCACCGAGCAGATGCTCTTGCACGTGGATATGACGGTGCCCTGTGCCGCGCCCATCGCCCCCGAGGTCCGCCGGGCGCTGGAGGCGGTCGTGGCGGCGCATGCCGGCCTGCCGCGCCCGGAACAGGCGGGCCGCCGGATCGGCATCAAGAAAATCCCCTGAGGCGGCCGTGAAGGGAGGCCGATCATGGATTTTGCGCTGACCACGGAACAGCAGCTCCTCGTCGACTCGCTTCGCGGCTTCGTCGAAAAGGAGCTGTATCCGCACGAGCGGGAGGTCGAGCGCCTCGACCGGGTGCCGCCGGAGCTGGCCGCCAGCATCCGCGAAAAGGCGATTGCCCAGGGTTTCTATGCGGCGAACATGCCGGAGGAACTGGGCGGCGGTGGCCTCGATCACGTCTCCACGGCGCTTCTGGAACGGGAACTCGGCAAGGCGTCCTTCGCTCTGCAGTACCTCGTCGCCCGGCCGAGCAACATCCTGCAGGCCTGCGCGGGCGATCAGGTGGCGCGTTACCTTCTGCCGACCATCCGCGGCGAGCGCGTGGAATGCCTGGCCATGACCGAGCCCGGTGCGGGTTCGGACCTGAGGTCCATGTCGACCCGGGCCGAGCGCGACGGCGGCGACTACGTGATCAACGGGACCAAGCACTTCATCAGCCACGCCGACATGGCCGACTTCACGATTCTCTTCGCGGCGACCGGCGTCGAGGAGACCCCCCGCGGGCCCAAGAAGCGGATCACCGCATTCCTGGCCGACATCGGCACCCCCGGCTTCGAAGTGCGCCGGGGCCCGGGTTGCGTTTCCCATCGCGGCTATCACCAGTGCGAACTGATCTTCACCGATTGCCGGGTGAGCGGAAGCCAAGTCCTCGGCGAGGCGCACGAGGGGTTCGAGCTGGCCAACACATGGCTCGGCGCCAACCGGCTCTGGGTCGCGGCGATGTGCGTCGGCCGCGCCCAAAGGGCGCTCGAGATGGCGGTCAGGTGGGCGGCGACCCGCAAGCAGTTCGGCCGGCCCATCGGCCGCTTCCAGGGCACCTCGTTCAAGCTGGCCGACATGGCGACCGAAATCGCGGCCGCCGAATTCCTCACGCTGCACGCGGCCTGGAAGATGGATCACGGGACCATGACCGATCGGGACGCGGCCATGGCCAAGCTCTACGCCAGCGAAATGCTCGGCCGGGTCACCGACCATGCGGTGCAGATTTTCGGCGGCATGGGGCTGATGGACGAACTGCCCGTCGAGCGCTTCTGGCGCGACGCCCGGGTGGAGCGGATCTGGGACGGCACCAGTGAGATCCAGCGCCACATCATCTCCCGGGCCCTGTTGCGCCCCTACGAGGACTGACATGCCGGTCTCCGCCGCAGCCGGCCCCTCCGCCGGGCAGGAGCCGCGGCGCCGGGCGAACCTGAAGCGGCTGCTCAAACCCCGCCATGTGGCTTTCGTCGGCGGGCGGGAGGCCGCGATGGCGATCCGGCAGTGCCTCGGGATCGGTTTTTCCGGCGAAATCTGGCCGGTCAACCCGGGCCGGAAAGAGCTCGAGGGGCGGCCGTGCTATGCCGCCGTGGCCGACCTCCCGGCGGCCCCCGATGCCGCCTTCGCGGCGGTGCCGCGCGAAGCCACGATCGAGGTGGTCCGCGCCCTCGCGGCGCGCGGCGCCGGGGGCTGCGTCTGCTACGCCGCGGGGTTTGCCGAGGTGGGCGAAGAAGGCGCCGCGCTGCAGGCGCGGCTTGCGGAGGCGGCCGGAGACATGGCGCTCGTCGGCCCTAACTGCTTCGGCGTGCTCAACTACCTGGACGGCGCGGCGCTGTGGCCGGACCAGCACGGCGGCCAGCCCGTAGAGCGGGGCGTGGCGCTCATCACCCAGAGCGGCAACATCGGCCTCAACATGACCATGCAGGAGCGCTCGGTCCCGCTCGGCTACGTGATCAGCATCGGCAACCAGGCCGTTCTCGGCTTCGCCGACTACATCACCGCGCTGGCCGAGGACGAGCGGGTGAGCGCCATCGGCCTCTACATCGAGGGCCTGACGGACGTTGCCGCCTTTTCCCGGGCCGCCGCGCTGGCGCTGGAAAACGGCGTTCCCCTGGTCGCGCTCAAAAGCGGCAGCTCCGAGGCCGGCGCGCGCCTGACGCGCAGTCACACCGCTTCGCTCGCGGGCACCGAAGCGCTTTACGATGCGCTGTTCGCGCGACTGGGCATTGCCCGGGTCGCCTCGCCCAACAAGCTGATGGAGACGCTCAAGCTGTTCGCCGTCGCCGGGCCCTTGGCGGGACGAAAGCTTGGGCTGATGAGCGGCTCCGGCGGGGACGCCTCCCTGGTGGCGGATTTGGCGGCGGCGCACGGCTTCACCATGCCGGGCTTTAGCGAACGCCAGGTCGCGGTGTTGCGCGGGCAGCTGCCGGACTTCGCCACGGTCTCCAATCCGCTGGATTACAACACCGTCGTGTGGGGCGACCCCGCGGCATTGGAGCGCTGCTTTGCCACGGTGATGGGCGGCGATTTCGATATGGCCTTGCTGATCCTCGATTTTCCCCGCCCCGGGGTGCCGGGGTCGGACGCCTGGCACGGCGCGTTGGATGCCTTCGTCGCCGCGAGCAACCGGAGCGGACTCAAGGCGGCCGTCATGAGCACGCTCTCCGAGCTGCTGCCGCGAGAGGCCCGCGAGCGTCTGATCGCAAACGGCGTCGTGCCGCTGCAAGGGCTGGAGGAGACGGTGAGCGCCCTCGATGCCGCGGCCCGCAGCGGCGAGCTGCGCCGGCGCGTGATCGCCGGGGGCGGCGCCGGCGCGATCGTCCTTCCGGAACCCGGATCCGTGCCGTCCGGGCCGCGGACCCTCGACGAATGGGACAGCAAACAGCGGCTCGCCGCCTTCGGCCTGGAGATACCCGAAGGCCGCTTGGTCGGCGCCGCCGAGGCGCCGGATGCGGCGGTCGAGCTCGGCTTTCCCGTTGCGGTCAAGGCGATCGGCCTTGCCCACAAGAGCGATGCCGGCGCCCTGGCGCTCGGGCTAAATTCCCGGGACAGCGTCGCCGCGGCGGTCGCGCGGATTCGAGACTCGTTCGCCGGGATCCCGGCGACCGATGCAACGTTCCTGGTCGAGCGCATGGTCACCGGGGCGGTCGCGGAGCTGATCGTCGGCGTCAAAGCCGACGCCCGGTTCGGGCTGGCCCTCGTCATCGGTTCCGGCGGCGTCCTGGTCGAGCTGGTCGGGGACAGCCGGACCCTGCTCCTGCCCACGGACCGCGCGGCGGTCGCCGAGGCCCTCGATTCGCTCAAGGCGGCGCGGCTGTTGACCGGCTACCGCGGGGGCCGGAGGGCGATCGCGAGGCCGCGATCGAGGCCGTCCTGGCGGTGGCGGCCTTCGCCGAAACCCATCGCGGGCAGCTTTTCGAGATGGATATAAACCCTTTGCTGGTCCTGCCGCGCGGGGCCGTGGCCGCCGACGCCCTGGTCAGGATGGCGGAAGACTGAGGAGCGAAAGATGACGCAGGCCCTGCGACTCGAGCGCCGCGGTGCGGTCTTGGAAATCACCCTCGACCGGCCGAAGGCCAATGCGATCGACTCGGCGACCAGCCGGGAGCTTGGCCGGGCCTTCCGGGCCTTCCGGGACGACCCGGCGCTGCGCGTGGCCATCGTGACCGGGGCCGGCGAGCGCTTCTTCTCCGCCGGCTGGGACCTCAAGGCGGCCGTCGAAGGGGACGAGGGGCCCGATGCGGATCATGGCCCGGGCGGCTTCGCCGGGCTCACCGAGCTGTTCGATCTGAACAAGCCGGTGATTGCCGCCCTGAACGGCCTGGCCGCGGGCGGTGGCTTCGAGCTGGCGCTGGCGGCCGATCTGATCGTCGCCGCCGACCACGCCGAGGTCTTCCTGCCCGAGGTCAACCTCGGTCTGATCGCGAATTCCGGCGGGGTCATCCGCCTGCCGCGGCGTCTGCCCCGGGCGATTGCCATGGAGATGCTGTTGACCGGGCGGCGGATGGACGCGGCGGAAGCGGCCCGCTGGGGCCTGGTGAATGCCGTGGTGCCGCTGGCCGAGCTCATGACGACGGCGCAGAGCCTGGCCGAGCGGATCGCCGCCACCGCCCCGCTTTCGGTGGCGGCCGTCAAGGAGGTGGTGCGCGCGACCGAAACCCTGGGGGTCGAGCAGGCCTACGCCACGATGCGCGGCGGGCGCCTTCGGGTCTATCAACGCCTGCTCGCCTCGGAGGACGCCAAGGAGGGCCCGCGCGCCTTCGCGGAAAAGCGCCGGCCGGTTTGGCGGGGCAAGTGAAAAACCGGCTCGGGGCCACGACTTTCCCGTTGAACCGGCACTCATAACGGCAAGTCAATGAATTGACTTGTCGTATGGTCCCTCAGACCCCGGGCGCGGACATCCGTCCGCTTGGCTTGCGGCCGGATTCGCGGCGCCGCGCCGTCGCGCTTGCCGCCGAGCCGATGAAGATGCCTTCAACGGCGCGGCGGCATTATGCCGGCCGCTCCGGATATTGAGCCGTTTCGTGGGCGCCAATCGGTTCGTCCGGCCCGACTCGCAAACAGGGCGCGGCGCGAAACGCGATCAAGCCGACATCGGGCAAGCCCCGCCCAAAACCCCCCGGGGAACCCGGCGGACCGATTCGCCCCACCGCAGGCCGGGCGCCCTCCACCGTCCGCTTGATCGGCTTCGCCTTCATGGCCTCACCAGTCCCGGGATCGCCCCAGCAACGGTCTGGCAATGGTCGGGAAGAGAACTGCCTGGAGTCCATCGCCGTCCAGCACCCATGCTGTTTCCGCGCCACCCGAGAAAACTCTTTGTATTTCAGCAGATTATCGTATAACGCCGTAGATGAGTCATGGTAGGCCCGGGAGGGATCGAACCTCCGACACCGTGATTAAAAGTCACGTGTTCTACCACTGAACTACGGGCCCTGAAGGACCGTATCCGGCCGCGCGGCGCGACCTTAGGACGGCGCATACCTCCCGGTCAACCATGCGCGCGGGGGCCGGGCCGCTCAAACCTTGCGCAGGCTCCGGACCCGCTTGGCCGCGCCGCGCTGGCGCGCGAAGCGCTCGGCCAGGCGCTGCGCCACGTCCGGGCTGACCAAGCTGGAAATATCGCCGCCCAAGAACCCGATCTCCTTGAC
>JBHIDD010000111.1:0-7783 GCA_046759925.1 Kiloniellaceae bacterium | reverse complement strand
CGCCACGGCCTGCCCGGTCAGGGCCCGAATGAAACCCCAATGCGAGATCACCGCGACGTGCGCCCAATCCTCGCTCTCGGCCATTAGGTCCCGAAACACGGCACAGCGGGCCCGTAGCTCATCCTCCGTTTCCTCCGCCTGCGGCCACCAGCGCTCGCGCAGCTCGCCGAAGTCGAAGGCGGGCCAGCGCTCGGCCAGATGGGAACGCGGCGATCCGATGTCGCAGGCGAAGACGGCGCGTTCGCGGACCAGCGGCTCGATGCGCACCCGCAGTCCGCGCCGCTCGGCGATGATCTCCGCGGTGTGCAAGGCGCGCGCATAGGGGCTCGTCAGAACCCGGTGGATGTCGTGCTGCCCCAGCGCGTCGGCCGCGCTGTCCGCCTGGCGCAGGCCTTCGTCGGTGAGGCCGGGGTCGATGATGCCCGGATCGACCCGGGTGACGTTGAAGACGATGTTGAACTCGGATTGGCCATGGCGGATCAGAATCATCGCGGCGGCTTCCGTGGCCGGTCCGGATCGTCACCGGCGGGGTCCGGAGAACCTCGTTCGCCGGCCTGGTTCTGCCTGGGGCGATCGGTGACATCGCGGTATTCGCCGTCGATGGTCGGGCCGGCGGATGCACCGCGGCGCACCTCCTCGCCATCGACGAAAACCCGGGTCGTTACCGAGGCCCGCAAGTGGCGGGCGAGCAGCTGGTGCAGGAAATCGCGCAGCGGCGGGGCGAACAGCAGGAGTCCGGCCGCGTCGGTCACGAAGCCCGGGGTCAGCAGAAGCGCCCCGGCAAGCAGGAGACAGGCGCCGTCAAACAACGCGCGGGTCGGGAGCGCCCCGCGGTTGACTTGCGCCCTGGCTCGGGCCAGGGTGGCCAGGCCCTGGGCCTTGAGCTGCCAAGTTCCGAGCAGGGCGGTCAGCACGACCAGTCCGAGGGTCGGCCAGAGGCCGATCAGGTCGCCAATCTCGATGAATACGGCGATTTCGATGAGCGGCACGCCGATAAAGACGGCCAGGAGCAGTACACCCATGCTTGCTCTTTCCCCCGGGGTTCCTTATGTAATTTGGGTTAGGCCGCCCGACTGCAGGCCCGGCGCGGCATGTCCGGCCCGCCGTCCGACGGATCCCCCGGCCGGTGGGCGCGCCGTGGGCTCGAGCATTGCGAGTGGCCTGGAGGGACGGGCCTGAATCATGAGCAACGGTTTCCCTCTCGACATCATACTCTTCGTCGCGATTGCGGCGTTTTTCGTCCTGCGGCTGCGCGGCGTGCTCGGCAAGCGCACCGGCCAGGACAAGCCGCCGCCGTACGACCCCTTCGGCAAGCGCGCCAAGGAGGAGCCCGAGGAAGATAAGGTGATCCATTTGCCCGACCATGCCAAGCCGGAAGAGATCGGCGAGGCGGGCGAGGAGGCAGTCGGGGCCGAGGCCGCCGAGGGCGAACCGGCTGCCACACCGTTTGCCGCCGCGCTCGCGCAGATCAAGCTGGCCGACCCCGGCTTCGACGAGGGGAGGTTCCTGACCGGCGCGCGCGGCGCCTTCGAAACGATCATTTCATCCTTCGCCGGGGGCAGCGCCAAGACCCTGCGTCCTTTGCTGTCGAACGATGTCTACAATGATTTCGCCGGCGCCATCGAGGCGCGCCGGAAAGCGCGGCACACGCTGGATACCACGTTGGTCGACATCGCCGACTCGGAAATCGTCGACGCCGAGCTGCAGGGCCGCACCGCCTTCGTCACCGTCAAGTTTGTCTCCGAGCAGGTCAACGTCACGCGGGATACGGAGGGCGAGGTGGTCGAGGGCGACCCCGACCACGTGGCCAAGATCACGGATATCTGGACGTTTGCCCGCAACACGCGAAGCCGCGATCCGAACTGGACCTTGGTCGCGACGCGCAGCCCCAACTGATATCCATTGCGTGGCGCCCCGCGTGTGCGCACCGCCGGGCCAGCCTCGTCGCCTCGTTGCGCGGCCGCGGCGCCGTGGGCGGGGGCCTATTGCCGTGGTCGTGGCGGCCCTTGCCGCCGTGCTGCTTAGCGCCTGCGAGGAAAAGCCGCAGCCCGAGGTGGCGCCGGAGAAACTTCGGCTGACGCCCGTTTCCTTCGACCAGGTGCCCGGCTGGCGCGCGGACAGGCTCTCGGAAGCGCTGCCGGCGCTGGCCCGGTCCTGTGCGCGGCTTTCCGGTCAGCCCGAGGAGCGCGCAATCGGCCCCGGCAGGGTCGGCATCGGCGGGAGGGTCGCCGACTGGCGGCCGGTCTGCGCGGTCCTCGCCGAGGCGCCCGCGGGTGATGACTCGGCGGCGCGGGCCTACTTCGAGGCCTGGTTCGTGCCGTTCAGGGCCTCCAGCGGTGACCGGGACACCGGGCTTTTCACCGGCTATTACGAAGCCGAATTGCGCGGCGCGCCGGTGCCCGGCGGCGCCTACCGGGTTCCGCTCTACCGCAGGCCGCCCGATCGGGTGACCGTCGATCTCGGCCTGTTCCGGGCCGACTTCGCCGGCGAGCGCATCATCGGCCGGGTCGAGGACGGCAGCCTGCTGCCTTACCACACGCGAGAGGAGATCGACGCGGGCACCCTGGCCGGCCGGAACCTGGAACTGCTTTGGGCGGACGATCCGGTCGACGTCTTCTTCCTGCACGTTCAGGGATCGGGCCGGGTGCTGCTGCCGGACGGCTCGGCGCAGCGGGTGGGATTCGCCGCGTCCAACGGCCGGGCCTTCACCGGTATCGGCCGGGTGCTTATCGAGGAAGGCAAGATCTCCCGCAACAACGCGTCCATGCAGGCGATCCGCGACTGGCTACGGGCGCATCCGAGGGAGGCGTGGGAAATCATGCGGCGCAACGCCCGCTATATTTTCTTCCGCAAGGTCGACGGCGATGGCCCGATCGGCGCGCAGGGCGTGCCGCTGACGGCCGGCCGGAGTCTCGCCGTCGATCCCGCGTTCCTGCCCCTCGGCGTGCCGGTCTTTCTCGATACCACCTGGCCCGGCGGCGACCGCCCGCTGCGCCGGCTCATGGTGGCGCAGGACACCGGCGGCGCCATCAAGGGGCCGCTCAGGGGCGATTTCTTCTGGGGCTCCGGCGAGCCGGCGCTGGAATTCGCCGGGCGCATGCGGCAGCAGGGCGCGGTCTACCTGCTGCTGCCCAAAACGGTCGCCGCGCGGCGCCGGGCGACCAGTTGAGCGCGCCGCCGGCGGCTTGCTTTTTCCCGGCCGCCTTGCATTATCGCTGGCATCGAGCCATTTGAGGCCCGGGCTAGGCCCGGCGCCGGGGAGCAGCCATGTCCGAATCCGCGCCGCGCGTCGGACTCTTCGTCACCTGCCTCGTCGATCTGTTCCGCCCCAGCGTCGGCTGGGCCGCGGTGAAGCTGCTCGAGCGGGCCGGCTGCCGCGTCGCAGTGCCGCGCGCCCAAACCTGCTGCGGCCAGCCGGCGTACAATTCCGGCGACCGGGCCGATACCCGGGAGATCGCGGCCCGGGTGATCCGGGCCTGCGAAGGCTTCGATTACGTGGTCGCGCCGTCGGGCTCCTGCGCGGCGATGATCCGCGCGCACTATCCGGCGCTCTTCGCGGACAATCCGGTCCTGGCCGAGAAGGCCGAGCATCTGGCCAAGCGCACCTACGAGCTGGTGTCGTTCTTGACCGACGTGCGCGGGCTGAAATCCGTCGCGGCGCGTTTCGACGGCCGCGTCACCTATCACGATGCCTGCTCGGGCCTGCGCGAACTCGGCATTCGGGAACAACCGCGCGCGCTGCTCGCCACGGTGGCGGGCCTGCGCCTGACCGAGCTGCCGGATGCCGATGTCTGTTGCGGTTTCGGCGGCACCTTCTGCGTCAAGTACCCGGACATCTCGAACGTCATGGTCACGAACAAGGCGGCGCTCATCGAGGAGACCGGCGCCGATACGGTTCTGGCGGGCGATCTGGGATGCCTCATGAACATGGCCGGCAAGCTGAAGCGCCGGGGCGCGGCCGTGCGGGTTCGTCACGTCGCCGAGGTGCTGGCCGGTCTGATCGACCAACCGGCGATCGGCGAGGGCGCCGCGGGGTAGGCCGCCATGCAGTCCACGGTCCATGCCTTCAAGGACAACGCCAAGGCCGCGGTGCGGGACCCGCAGCTCAAACAGGCGCTCCGGCATCTCAAGGAGGGCTTCATCGAGAAGCGCGCCGGAGCGGTCGCCAGGTTGCCCGAGTTCGCGGCCTTGTGCGATGCGGCGCGTGATATCAAGGACCACACGCTCGCCAATCTGGATTTCTACCTGGAGCGTTACGAATCCCGGGTCCGGGCGTGCGGCGGCCAGGTGCACTGGTGTCCGAGCGCGGCCGACGCGCGAGCGGCGGTGCTCGAGATCTGCCGTCGGGTCGGCGCCAGCACGGTGACCAAGGGCAAGTCCATGGTCGCCGAAGAAATCGCCCTCAACGAACATCTCGAAGCCCACGGGATCACGCCGGTCGAAACCGACCTCGGCGAATACATCATCCAGCTGCGCCGCGAACCCCCGAGCCATATCATCGCGCCGGCGGTGCACCTGACCAAGGACGCGATCGAGGCCGAGTTCCGCGCCCGGCACCGGGAGCTGCCGCCCGGACGCTCCCTCGCGGCGCCGCGCGAGCTGGTCGACGAGGCGCGCCAGGTCTTGCGCCGGCGGTATCTCGAGGCCGACGTCGGCATCACCGGGGCCAACTTCCTGGTCGCAGAGACCGGCTCCTCGATCATCGTCACCAACGAAGGCAACGGCGATCTCACCCAAATCCTGCCCAGGGTGCACATCGTGGTGGCCAGCCTGGAGAAGGTCGTGCCCAGCCTGGAGGACGCCACGACGATCCTGCGGGTGCTCGCCCGCTCGGCCACGGGCCAGGAGTTTGCCACCTACACCACGGTGTCGACCGGGCCGAAGCGCCCGGCGGACCCGGACGGGCCGGAGGAATACCACGTCATCCTGCTCGACAACGGGCGCAGCAACATGCTGGGCGGCGAGTTCCAGGACATCCTGCGCTGCATCCGCTGCGGCGCCTGCATGAACCACTGCCCGGTCTATCACGCGGTCGGCGGCCATGCCTACGGCTGGGTCTATTCCGGACCCATGGGCGCGGTCTTGACCCCCGGCCTGATCGGCGTGGCGGAGGCCGGGCATCTGCCCAATGCCTCGACCTTCTGCGGCCGCTGCGAGAGCGTCTGCCCGATGCGCATCCCGCTGCCCAAGATGATGCGGCACTGGCGCGAGCGGGAGTTCCAGCGGCACCTTTCGCCGCGGCCCGGGCGCGCCGGCCTGCGGCTCTGGGCCTTCGCCGCCAAGCGCCCGGCGCTCTATCATTTCGCGGCCGGGCTGACGATGCGCACCCTCGGCGCGCTCGGCCGCCGCCGGGGAGGGTTCAAGCGCCTGCCGCTGTCCGGCGGCTGGACCGGGCACCGCGACTTTCCGGCCCCCGAGGGCAAGACCTTCCAGGCGCTCTGGGCCGCGCGCGCCCGCGCGGCGCGGGCCCGGGCGGGTCACGGAGGCCGGGCATGAATGCGGCGCGCGATCAAATCTTGCACGCGGTCCGGCGCGCGTTGAAGCGGGGCACGGCCGGCGGCTCGGCCCGGCTCCGCCTGGAGGCGCGCCTGAACGACCCACCGCGCGGGCCGGTCCCGGCCCGGGCGCAGATCCCGCACGAAGCGCGCCTGGATCTCTTCGAGGCGATGGCCCGGGAGCTTTCCGCCACGGTAACGCGGGTTGCCGCGCTTGCGGCCGTGCCGGCGGCGGTCGCCGAATATCTCAAGGCCGCCAACCTGCCGCCGAGGCTCCGCATGGCCCCGGATCCGGAGCTTGAGAGCCTGCCCTGGGCGGGCCAGGCCTTGCTCGAGGTGAACACCGGCCGGGCGGAGGAAAGCGATCCGGTCTCGCTGACCGGGGCCTTCGCCGGGATCGCCGAGACCGGGACCCTGATGCTGCTCTCCGGGGAGAGCGGCCCGACCAGCCTCAATTTCCTGCCCGATACCCATATCGTGGTGCTCAAGGCGGCCCGGGTGGTCGGCCCCTACGAGGACGCTTGGGACCGGCTGCGCGGCACCTACGGCCGCGGGATCCTGCCGCGCACGGTCAACTTGATCTCCGGGCCGTCGCGCACCGCGGATATCGAGCAGACCATCCAGCTCGGCGCGCACGGGCCGCGGCGCCTGCACATCGTTCTGGTCGGAGACGCGCGCCCCAATGGCGGGTAAGCGGGGCGGCAGGCGCGGCGGCGCATCCGGGATCTCGCCCGAGGATCGCGATCTCTGGCGCTACGTGACCCGGAAGGCCGAACCGCTGGCCGAACGCGCGAAACCGTCCCGGGAACCGTCGCCGGAATCGCCGGTCCCGACGGCCGATCCCTCGCCGCGGGGGGATGGCAACCGGGCCAACGCGAAACCGGCCGTGCGCCCGCCGCCTCCACCGCCCCCGAAACCGCTCGCGCCGGAGCTTGCCCACGGCACGGTGGCCGGGCTGGACAAGCGCAGCGCCGCGCGCCTGAAACGGGGCAAGCTGCCGATCGGGGCGCGCCTGGATCTGCACGGGGCTACCCGGGCCGAGGCCGAGCGGGAACTGAGGAATTTCCTGGCCCGGGCGCAAGACCGGGGCGAGCGCTGCGTGCTGGTGATCACCGGCAAGGGGACCACCAAGGAGGCGGCCGGCGTGCTTCGCGCCCAGGTCCCGAAATGGCTGAACCAGGCGCCCAACCGGGAGCGGATCCTTGCCTTCGACCACGCCCGGCCCGAGCACGGCGGCCTGGGCGCGCTTTATATCCTGCTCAGGCGCAAGCGCGCGTGATTCGGGCGCGACGGCGGGACCGCGCGGCGCTAAACTGATGTCCGGTTAAGTCAACGCGCGGAGACGACCCATGGCCTTGCTGGAAGGCTCCTGCCACTGCGGCGCGGCGCGTTTTTCCGTGCGGTCGCATACGCCGCAGCCCTACATGCGGTGCTATTGCTCGATCTGCCGCAAGACCGCGGGCGGCGGCGGCTATGCCGTCAACATCATGGCCGAGGCCGCGACGCTGAAGCTCGAAGGCGCGGAGAACATAAGCGTCTACCGGGCCCGCGGCGCCCACGAAGGCGGCGAAGCGCCGAGCCCGGCCCGGCGGCACTTTTGCAAGCATTGCGGCAGCGCGCTCTATATCACCGACCCGCGCTGGCCGGACCGGGTCTACCCCTTCGCCTCGGCCATCGACACGGCCCTGCCGGCGCCTGTCGAGCGGGCGCATATCATGCTGGAATTCAAGGCGCCCTGGGTGGCGGTCCCGGCGGGCGAGCCGTGCTTTGCGCTCTACCCGGACCAGTCGATCGAGGACTGGCACGAGACCCGCGGCCTCATCGAGGCGTGAGCGGGGCCCGGAAGCGGATCTCCCGATGACCCCGTTCGGCGAGAAGCTGCGCGCGCTCAGGGCCGAGCGCGGGCTTCAGCTCAAGGACATGGCGGCGGGCCTCGGCGTCTCGGCCGCCTATCTGTCCGCGCTCGAGCACGGCCGGCGGGGCAAGCCCAACCGCCGCTTCGTGCACCGGGTCTGCCAGTACCTGGGGGTGATCTGGGACGACGCCGAGGCGCTGCAGCGCCTGGCCGACATCTCGCATCCCAAGGTGACCGTCGATACCTCGGGGCTTTCGCCGCGCGCCACCGAGCTCGCCAACGTTCTTGCGGAACAAATTGCCGAGCTGCCCGAGGAGAAAATCGAGCGGTTGCTGGGGGAGGTCCGCGAAACTTGAGCGGCGGCCGCCTGCCCGGCGCGCTAGAGAATGAACTTCGAGAGATCCGTGTCCTTGGCGAGCTCGGCGACCTGGTC
>JBHIDD010000110.1:0-7798 GCA_046759925.1 Kiloniellaceae bacterium | reverse complement strand
CGCCTCGGGGTATTCGATGCGGAAGGGAATCGACACCACGCGCCGGCCCCGTCATCATCAGGCGTGCGGGCAAGGTCCATAAGGGCGATCTCGGATTGTGGCGGATGACGTCATGGGCACCTCGAACCTGGTGATCCTGGGCGGCGGGTTCGCCGGTACCACCCTCGCGCGGCGTCTCGAATCGAGGCTGCCCGACAACTGGGACATGACTCTCCTCAGCCAGGAGAACTGCATCACCTACCAGCCCTTGCTGGCCGAGGTCGTGGGCGCGTCCATGTTGCCCGGCCATGTGGTGGCGCCGATCCGCCAGATGCTCAAGCCCGCGCGGTTTTCCATGGCCACCGTCACGGAGATCGACTTCGACCGGCGGGAACTCCGCTATCTGGGCGAGGACGTCGGCGTCCTCCACTACGACCAGCTGGTGTTGGCCTGCGGCATGACGATCAACCTGGATGTTTTGCCCGGCATGGCCGAACACGCTCTGCCCCTGAAGACCGCGGGCGACGGCCTGTTTCTGCGCAACCGTCTGCTGGTGCGGATGGAGCAGGCCGAGATGCAAGACAATCCGGAACGCCGAGGCTGGCTGACCACCTTCATCGTCATCGGCGGCGGGTTTAGTGGCGTGGAGGTGGCAGGGGAACTCAACGATTTCCTGCGCTCCGGGCGGCGCTATTACCCTAGGCTTAAGGAGCAGGATAGCAAAATCATACTGCTGCACGGGGGCGAGCGCATCCTGCCGGAGCTCTCCGCCGGCTTGGCCGGGCTTGCCCTGACGAAGATGCACAAACGCGGCATCGATATTCGCCTCAACACGCTGGTTGCGCGGGTCGATGACCGGGGAGTCGAACTGCAGTCGGGGGAACGGATCGACGGCGGGACGGTCATCGGCACCGTCGGGACCGCTCCGACCGAGATGGTCCAGAGGCTCCCCCTGCCCAAGCAGCGCGGCCGGATCGAGACCGCATCCGACATGTCGGTCCCAGGTTATCCCGGCGTGTGGGCGCTGGGCGATTGCGCCGCCGTGGTCAACGCCCACGACGGACGGCTGTCGCCGCCCACGGCCCAGTTCGCCACGCGTCAGGCCGAGCAGCTGGCCGGGAACCTGTTGCGAAGCCTGCGCGGCGCGCCGGCCCGGCCCTTTTGGTACAAGTCCCGGGGACAGTTCGCGACGATCGGCCATCAGAAGGCGGTGGCGGACATCTTTGGGATACGCCTTTCCGGCTTTCTCGCCTGGACGCTGCGCCGCGGCGTCTATCTGGCCAACTTTCCGACCCTGGCCCGCAAGGTCCGCCTGCTGGTCGAGTGGACCTGGGCCTGCCTGTTCCCTCCGGACATCGCCCACTTGAGCTTTGCCCGGACCCGCCCGCCGCAAACGCCCGGCCCAATTCCTGACGATAGAGGCGGCGATCGCCGAGGCGACTGAGCCGTCCAAGAATGCCAAAAACCTGAATTTCGTAGGCCCATAACGCGAATAGCCGTTCTGACGCTGGTATTCGCCCTCCGCCACTGTCAGCCGCGCCGGCGGTCCGTCACCATCGAGGCCCAGCCCTGCCCTAACCCCGTCCCGAAGACGCGGCTGCAGGTTCACGCTGCTTTGGGCGACAGCTGGGCTGTGGGGTGTGCCCGCCTCAAGGGCGCAGCCGCCTGATGGCCTTTTCGACGGCCTCGACGCAGTGGTCGACGACCTCGCCACACCGGACAACCACCTGAACGACCGGCCGGGGCTTGAACACCAAGGTAAAGACCATGGATGCGAGGGCAAGTAGCGCCACGGCCCCAATATAGATGTAGAGATCCATCGACGCCCCACCGATAACCGTCTTGCAGACTTCTCTGGTTCCGTTGAAGCGAATGTCCAATGCTTTCAGTTTCTGTATGAGAACCGCGGCGTGGGAAGAAAAGAACACTCCCTGAATGGGATCCGTGACGAGCGTTACGCCGCCCGGGCCCATGACGAGTTGCGCTTCCCGCTGGGTGTTGACCCCGATGACGTGGCCGCATCCATTCACAAGCGGGCCTCCACTGTTACCAGGATTGGTCGGCGCCGTATGCTGGATGATTCGGATTGTTGGTGCCTCATCGAACCACGATCCGGAAAACATCCGACTGACGGTCCCCGGCGCGAAACTCGCTTCGGCAACTGGACCGAGCCTGTCTCCTGCGCCGGGGAAGCCGATCGCGAAGACCGGTGTGCCTTTGACGGGCTGGTCCTCGTCAAGCTCGGCCAACTGCACTGGCGAACGGTCCAGTTCGCTCACGCGGAGGATCGCCAGATCCTCGCCCGGAAACGCCTCGACCACGGTGGCCGCGCGACGATGTTCGGGCTCCACACCACCATCCACAACAAACATCCCCCAGCCCGACTCCACATGCAGAAGGATCACGTGATAGTTCGTCGCGATGTAACCCTCTCGATTGATCACAAACCCAGTTCCGGACCCCATTTGGTTTGGCCCGACAACAAAAATTCGGACGACGCTGGGATCGAGCTCTTTCGCCACTTCCTGCGGATCGAGCGCGCCAGCCGGCCCCGCTGCCACGACAAGTGTCATCAGCAGTGGAACTAACGTGAGTCTTCTAAGGCCCATTTCTCCCAATTCGTATTAACCGACAGTCCCAAGCAGACTCGTTTGTTGCCGCAAGCTTAACACCAAGGGACCCCCGGGACCATCGGGCCACGGCTGTCCGCCAGCCACGATGCGCCATCGCCTCCGACCCGTTAGCAACGAGGCCAGCACGGGACAGCTCTTTCGGGCTGCAGCAGTAACCGAACCGGCTATTCCGCTTATACGGTATCGCACCTGTTTCCGAACCCCTGTGTGACCTTCCGGTGATCCGCAACTTCCTTGGGGCCGATCCTCCGGACGGCTATGGGAATTTCGGTGCATCCGGCAAGACGCGAGTCTCGGTTCGGCGAAATGGGTGCCGTCCGGCGAAGCTCAAGCGGCGTGCTGCAGCGGCGCCGAAGGCGCAGGATTCGTGGCTTCGCGGATCATTTCGGAACCGTGGCGCCGCGTGCTAATCCCCGCCCCGTCCCGGGGCCCAGGGCCGCCGGCCGCGCCGCGCGCGGACCGTCTCGACCCGGACCGATCCCGGCGACAGCCAGAGCGCATGACCGCCGTGCCGCCAAAGATCGAAGCGGTCGATCACGATCTGCGGTCCCGGACAGCCGCCCCGCCGTCGCACCGGTTCGCGGCTGACCACGACGCTCGCCACGGCGCAGTCGTCGAGAAGCGCGCGGCTGTCCTTGACCAAGGCCACCACCTGACCTTCGGCCCGGTAGATGCAGCCGAGCGCGTCGCAGCGCAGGCGCCCGCCGGCCGCTTCGCCCACGCGGGGCCAAAGGCCGGCCTCCGCCTGGCCCATCCGGCGCCGCCAGATGTCGGCCTCGAAGCGCCCGGCGCGCGCCGTGGACAAGAGGACCTGCCCGTCCGGGCCGCGCACGGCGAAAAGCTTGCCATGACCGCTCGCCAGGATGTCCGGCGACTCGCTCAGAACCACCGAGAGGGCGCCGGCGAGGATCGCGGGAAGACCGGCCAGCCGCCAGGGGCCCCGCCACAGGCAGAGCCAGAGCCCGCCCAGGGCGATGACGATCAGGCCCCAGGTCGGCATGGCCGGAACCACGCTGACCGAACCCGGCCAGGAGGCCACGCCTTCGGCCGCGGCGATCAAGCCCTCGATGCCCCAGCCCATCGGGACGAGCGCCAGCTTCTCGGCGCCGAAGGGCAGCAGGAGGAAGGCGCCGATCGCCCAGGGCATGATCCACAGCGCGGTGAGCGGCACCGCCACCAGGTTGGCGGCGAGGCCGTACCAGGCGATCCGGTTGAAGTGATAGACCGCAAAAGGCGCGGTCGCCAGATTGGCGATCACCGAGGTCAGGGCGACCGCCGCGAAATAGAGCGCGACCGTGGCGGCCGGGCCGCGTTCGGCGAAAAAGCTGCCGCGCCGGTCGCGAACCAGCTCGTATCCCGCGACCAGGGCGGTCACGGCGGCGAAGGACATCTGGAAGCTGGCCGAGAGCAGGCTTTCCGGCGCGACCAGGAGGATCAGGAAGGCCGCCCAGGCAACCAGCCGCAAGGACACCGCGGTCCGATCCAGCACCACCGCCAGCAGCGCCAGTCCGATCATCAGGAACGCCCGCTGGGTCGGCACGGTCGCACCGACCAGGAAGAGATAGCCGAACGCGCCGAAGCCGGCGGCCACCGCGGCCCACTTCTTGATCGGAAACCCAAGTGCGAGCGGCGGGATCAGCGCCATGAGCGCCCGCAGGCCATAGAACAGCAGCCCCGCCACCAGGCCGACGTGCAGCCCGGAAATCGCCAGCAAATGGGCCAGACCCGAATCCCGCATGGCCCGCATGACCGCTTCCGGAATCGCGCCGCGCTTCCCGGTCATCAGGGCGGCCGCGACGGCGCCGGTCTCGCCCGGCAAGGCGCTCAGCACCCGGCGCGCAATGTCGTGGCGCAGGCCGGCCCACCACAGGGTCCAGGCCCCGGAGCCGTCGAAACCCCGCGGCCGGGCGCCGGCCACACCGCCGGCGACCTCGGGGGGGTTCACCCGCTTGATCCGGCCGACCGCAAAGCCCACGGCGCCGAGTCCCTGAAAGTATGCCTGCCGGGCGAAGTCGAAAGCGCCCGGCGCGGCGGGCTCGGGTGGCGGCCGCAAGATCGCGCGCAACTCCAGCCAATCCCCCGGGCGCAGGCCCGCGAGCTCGCCAGGGATGCTGGCCCGAACCTTCCTGGGCGTCTTTTCGGGGGGCAGCGACGCAATCTCCAGGCGGCGCAAGGTCACGCGGGTCCTCGGGCCACGCGGCTCGATCGCCAGGATCTGGCCGGCGAGCGTCACCGGACCGAGCCGCTTGTCGAGGACGGGGGCCGCGACCAGCGCGCTGCGCACCTGGGCGGCCATAAAGCCGGCGGACATGGCGCCGAGGACGATGGCGCCCAGCAGCAGGCCCAGTCGCCGGCGGAAACCGAGCCCGAAGATGGCCGCGAGGCATGCCCCGGCCGCCCCGAGCCATGCCGGCGGTTCGCTGGACAGCCCGAAATAACCTCCCGCCCCGGTGGCCGAGGCGACCGGAATCCACAGCACCCAGCGATCGCGCTCGGCCTCGAGCCGGCCCGCCAGCCGGGCCACGGTCGCGGCGCCCGGGAAAGCGCCGCGGACCGCGGGGGCAACGTCGGAGTAGCTTGTCACGGCTCTGTGCCGCACGTCGGTCCGAGGTAACCGACCCCGCGTCCGGGGAGAAGCTTAGCCCAAGTCAGTGCATTGTGACGAGCGGTTCCCGACCGCGCGGGTCGCCCGCGCCGCAAGCGCCGCGCTGCCGCCCGGCCGATGGCAGCGCCGATGTGGATGTGGTAAACAGCGCCGCCGTCCCGGAGAGCCATGCATCACACGGACCATCACCGATGACGTCAACGCCTGCGACGGTCGTCACCCGCTTCGCGCCTTCGCCGACCGGCTTCCTGCACATCGGCGGGGCCAGGACCGCACTGTTCAACTGGCTCTACGCCCGGCACCACGGGGGCAAGTTTCGCCTGCGGATCGAGGACACCGACCGCAAGCGCTCGACCGAAGCGGCGATCAACGCCATCCTCGCGGGCCTACGCTGGCTGGAGCTCGACTGGGACGACGAGGTGGTCTACCAGTTTCCGCGCGCCGAACGTCACGCCGCGGTCGCCCACCGGCTGCTCGCCGAGGGCAAGGCGTATCGTTGCTACTGCACCCCCGAGGAGCTCGAGGAAATGCGGCAAAGGGCGCGCGCCGAAGGCTGGCCTATGCTTTACGACGGGCGCTGGCGCGACCGCGATCCCGCGGAGGCGCCGCCCGGGATCGACCCGGTGATCCGCCTGAAGGCGCCAAGGCACGGGGAAACGGTCATCGACGATCTGGTCCAGGGCGAGGTCAGGGTCGCCAACAGCCAGCTCGACGACATGGTGCTCTTGCGCGCCGACGGCACGCCGACCTATATGCTCTCCGTCGTGGTCGACGACCACGACATGGCGATCAGCCACGTGATACGGGGCGACGATCACCTGACCAACGCCTTCCGGCAGACCCAGATCTACAAGGCACTGGGCTGGGCCGCGCCCGCGTTTGCCCAC
The DNA here is from genome assembly GCA_046759925.1 of Kiloniellaceae bacterium. Lineage (GTDB taxonomy): Bacteria > Pseudomonadota > Alphaproteobacteria > Kiloniellales > J153 > JBHIDD01. The sequence goes on along the minus strand of JBHIDD010000110.1, from coordinate 1,694 downwards.
ATCCCGCTGATCCACGGGCCCGACGGCACCAAGCTCTCGAAACGCCACGGCGCGCTGGGCGTGGAGGCCTACCGCGAGAAGGGCTACCTGCCGGAGGCGCTGCGCAACTACCTGCTGCGCCTGGGTTGGGCACACGGCGACGATGAGGTCATCGCCACCGAGCAGGCGATCGACTGGTTCGACCTGGACGGCGTCGGCAGGTCCTCGGCACGTTTCGATCGCGCCAGGCTGGACAACCTCAACGGCCATTACCTGCGCGCGGCGGAGGATTCCCGCCTGGTCGAGCTGATCCTTCCGAGGCTGGAATCGACGATCGGGCGGTCCGTCGATTGCGCCGGCAAGACGCGGCTGCTGAGCGCAATGGCGGGCCTGAAGCCGCGGGCGAAGACCTTGCAGGAGCTGGCCGCGAACGCCATCTTTTATGTGGCGGAGCGTCCGATTCCGATTTCGGACAAGGCGGCCAAGTTGCTCTCCGACGAAGCGCGGGCCCGGCTCGCGCGCCTTGTCCCCGGCTTGGAAATGCTCGGCGACTGGCGCGCGGCGGCCCTCGAGGAGACCGTGCGCCGCTTCGCCGAGGCCGAGGCGGTCAAGCTCGGCGAGGTCGCGCAACCGCTGCGGGCCGCCTTGACCGGGTCGAACGCCTCGCCGGGCATTTTCGAGGTGATGGCGATCCTCGGGAGGGCCGAGGCGCTGGACCGAATCGCCGATCAGCTCCCCGGGAGCCAGGCCTGAAACCAGCGCTGCGACCGGCCGGCGCAACCGCAATTGATCGGGCCGCCAAGAGCCATTATGCTGCGCCGCACCACCATGATCGACACGACTTTAACACAGGGAATCCGACATGGCTCAGAGGACATCCGCGGAACCGGTCTCGGCGCAGAAGAACACGGTCACCGTGACCGACAACACGACCGGCCGGTCGTGGGAGATGCCGATCCTTGAGGGCACGGCGGGACCGCGGGTCATCGATGTCCGCAGGCTTTACGACGAAACCGGATGCTTCACCTACGATCCGGGATATACCTCCACGGGAAGCTGTGAATCGAAAATCACGTATATCGACGGCGAGCAGGGGGTGCTGATGCACCGCGGCTACGCCATCGAGGACTTGGCCGAGCACAGCGATTTCATGGAGGTCTGCTACCTGCTGCTGCACGGCGAGCTGCCGAACCAGGCGCAACGCGCGGAGTTCGTGCACGCGATCACCTACCACACCATGCTGCACGAGCAGATGCTTTACTTCTATCGGGGCTTCCGGCGGGATTCGCACCCGATGGCGATCATGGTGGGCGTGGTCGGTGCGCTCTCCGCCTTCTATCACGATTCCACGGACATCAGCGATCCCTACCAGCGGATGGTCGCCTCGCATCGGCTGATCGCGAAGATGCCGACGATTGCGGCCATGGCCTTTAAATACTCGGTCGGCCAGCCCTTCGTGTACCCGCGCAACGACCTGAGCTACGCGGAAAACTTCCTGTACATGACCTTCGCGGTGCCCTGCGAGGATTACAAGGTCCGCCCGGCGCTGGCCCGGGCCATGGACCGGATCTTCATTCTGCACGCCGACCACGAACAGAACGCCTCGACCTCGACCGTGCGGATCGCCGGCTCGAGCGGCGCCAATCCCTTCGCCTGCATCGCCGCCGGCATCGCCTCGCTGTGGGGCCCGGCCCATGGCGGCGCCAACGAGGCGG
>JBHIDD010000109.1:0-7831 GCA_046759925.1 Kiloniellaceae bacterium | reverse complement strand
ACGAGGCTGTAGCCCCCACCATCACCACCGGATATTCGGTTCGGCGTCGAAACGGTCCGAGGCGGCCTTACGGCCGGGAGTGCGGCGATCCGAACCGGCGGGCCGCTTCGCCGGCCATCCGAAGCGACCGGCAAATTCCGCCGAGACCCGAACCCGGGCCGCGCCCCCGCGCGTATTCCGAAAGCGGCGGTCCCCGGCACCGGCCTGAACAAAACGGCGGCTGGAAAGCCGCCGTCTCGGGACTCTGGAGCGGGCGATGGGATTCGAACCCACGACCCCAACCTTGGCAAGGTTGTGCTCTACCCCTGAGCTACACCCGCCCCGGGATTTCTTGCCCAAGCGCGCCAGATAATACGTTTCGGCCCGCTTTGCAAGCGGCTATCCTGCCGGGTGCCGGGCGCGCCGCGGGCGCGGCCCGGTGGATCGTTTTTTCCGGCCCGCATGACCTTGCGGCCAAAGGCACCGAGGCCCGGCAACCAGGACCGCCCAATACCCATGCCCGGACACCGTGACATGCCGGATGAGGCCCCGCCCGCGGGTCCCGCCGATCTGCTGCGCCGTCTCGAAGGCCTCGGCATCGCGACCCGGACCGTGCGCCATCCCCCGGTGTTCACCGTCGAGGAGGCCAAGGCCCTGCGCGGCGCGTTGCCCGGAGGCCACGTCAAGAACCTCTTCCTGCGCAACAAGAAAGGCGCGATGTGGCTGGTGGTCTGCCTGGAGGACCGGGACATCGACCTCAAGGCCCTGGCGGCCGCGCTCGGCGCCGGACGGTTTTCCTTCGGCAGCGCGGAGCGCTTGACGACCTACCTGGGGGTTCGGCCCGGCGCGGTCACCCCGTTCGCGGTCATCAACGACACAGCCGGGCGGGTCCAAGTGGTCCTGGACAAGGCCCTGCTGGCGCACCACCCGCTCAACTGCCACCCGCTGGTCAACGACATGACCACGGCGATCGCCCCGGCCGATCTGGTCCGCTTCCTCGAGGCGGAGGGCCACCGGCCGCAGATCCTCGACCTGGACGCGCCCTGAGCCCACCCGGCCTTCGACCGGCGGCTCTGCGCAGGCCAGGCACAGATCCAGGCGCCGCGGCGCCCCAGACTTGCGTCCGGCGCGCAAAAGCGCCATTTATTCTATCCAGCGCGCCAGCCGGAACCGGCACAGGCAAAACCGACGGGCCACCTTATGGATATCATCATCGGTAGGGACGAATCGGACGGCACCGACGGGGGCCAGCCGGCCGCCGCCCTGATCAAGGAGAGCGACACCGCAGGCTTCGGTCGGGACGTCATCGAGGCTTCGATGACGACTCCTGTCATCGTCGACTTCTGGGCACCCTGGTGCGGCCCTTGCAAGCAGCTCGGCCCGGTCCTGGAGAAAGCGGTTCAAGGCGCGCGCGGCGCCGTGCGCTTGGTCAAGGTGAACGTGGACGAGAACCAAGGGCTCGCCGCGCAGTTGCGCATCCAGTCGATCCCGGCGGTCTACGCCTTCTTCCAGGGTCAGCCGGTCGACGGATTCGTCGGCGCGCAAAGCGAAGCCGAGGTCAAGCGGTTCGTCGAGCGTTTGACCAAGCATGGCGGAGGGTCTCAATCCCCGTCGGCCATAGAGCAGGCGCTGGCGCAGGCCCAGGCCGGCCTGGATGGCGATCAGCCGGGCGCCGCCTCGGCCCTGTTCGGCCAGGTGCTTCAGCACGACCCGGAAAACGAGGCGGCCTTGATCGGACTCATTCGCTGCTACCTCGCCTCGGGAGATACCGCCGGCGCCAAGAAGTTGTTCGACTCCCTGCCTGCGGAACGGACAGCCGAACCCGCCTTCGCGTCGGCGCGGGCCGCCCTGGAGCTGGCCGAGCAGGCCGCGAACGCCGGCCCCATCCCCGACCTGTCGGAAAAAGTGGCGGCGAACCCGCTCGACCATCAGGCGCGGTTCGATCTGGCCATGGCGCTGCACGCCGCCGGCAGGCGCGAGGCCGCGGTCGACGAGCTGTTGGAAATCGTCCGCCGTGATCGAAGCTGGAACGACGAGGCCGCGCGCCAGCGACTGCTTAAGTTCTTCGAGGCCTGGGGGCCGACCGACCCGCTCACCGTGGACTCGCGGCGACGCTTGTCGTCGACGCTGTTCTCATGACCCGAACGGCATTCGACCCGAACTTCTCGGAACTGCCGCAGACTCTTCCGATCTTTCCCTTGCCGGGGGTACTGCTCCTGCCCGGCGGACGGTTGCCGCTCAACGTCTTCGAGCCCCGTTACCTTGCCATGGTGCGCGATGCGATTTCCGGGGAGCGCATGATCGGCTTGATCCAGCCCCGCGAGAACGGGCCCGAGGCCGGCAGCGCCAAGGTCTACGGCACCGGCTGCGCGGGGCGGATCACCGCGTTTAGCGAAACCGACGACGGCCGCTACCTCGTCACCCTGTTCGGGCTGATCCGTTTCGATGTCGAGCGCGAGTTGCCGCCGATCGACGGCTATCGGCGGGTCCTGGCGGACTACCGGCGCTTCCAGGCCGACCTCGAGGACGCCGCCGGCGAGATCGACCGGGCGCGCCTGCTCGACACGCTCGGAACCTACTTCGACGCCGCCGGCATCGAAGGCGACTGGGACGCCATCGAGCAGACCGACGATGAGCGTCTGGTGACCTCGCTTGCCATGATCTGTCCCTTCGCGGCCTCGGAGAAACAGGCCCTGTTGGAGGCCATGACCCTGCCCGAGCGGGTCGAGACCATGACCGCGCTCATGGAAATGGCGCTGCACGATGCCCACGACGATACCCCGCGGCACTGAAAAAGCCGGTTCGGCCATACCAGGGCGCCTGCGATGACGAGCCCGAAATCCGGCGTCGATCCGAAGCTGCTGGAGATTTTGGTCTGTCCGGTAACCAAAGAGCCGCTCGAATACGACGCCGCGGCCCAGGAGCTGATCAGCCGCAAGGCGAAACTGGCCTACCCGATCCGCGACGGCATCCCGATCATGTTGCCGGACGAGGCGCGCCGGCTGGACGATTAGGCGATGAACAAGACCTTCGAGACGCAGCACTGGCCGAAGGAGATCCGCTACATCGCCGAGGACAAGCGCCTGGAGATCGACTTCGACAACGGCGTGTCGTTTTCCTACCCGGCCGAGCTGCTGCGGGTCGAGAGCCCCTCGGCCGAGGTCCAGGGGCACGGGCCGGGCGACAAGACCATCGTGCCCGGACGCAAGCACGTCGGCATCATGGCCATCGAGCCCGTCGGCAATTACGCCATCCGGATCAAGTTCGACGACCTGCACGACACCGGCTTCTTCTCCTGGCAATACCTCTACCGGCTGGGCGAAAACCAGGAGGAGATCTGGCAGGCCTATCTGAGCGAAATCGAAAAGCGCGGTCTGTCCCGCGAACCCTCGCGCCGGGGATAGTACCCTCTCTCATAATAGGGTGACACGGGTGACGGCGGCCGCGCCTTACGGCATCTGGCCGTCCGGTGTCGAGAGGTGCGGATGGGGATGCGGGTGGTCCTCCAGGGCATCGTCGTCCGTCTCGGTGCCCAGGGTCATTTCGCCCGGAACGGGGCGGCCGTCGAGATAGGCGACCGCGCCGGCGTGCAGGGGAACGGTACCCGGCAGCGCGTCCGGGACGCGCGCCTCGGGGAGTTCGCCGCGGTGGCGGTCCAGCGTGCGGGCGACGAGATAGGCGTGAGCGTCCGGAAAGTCCCTGCGGCAGACCAGAAGATAGCCACCGACCTCGAACAGCGCCCGCAGTTCGAGCGGCCCGAGGCCGCGGAAATCGTCGCGGCCTTCCATCAAGGCGACGGCGTCCTTCCGGGAGAGCAACGCGACGTCCATCTGCTTGGAGCTGATCAGGCTGCCGATCCGTCTCGTATGCGGCGCGCGGGTCACGCGGGCCTTGCTGGCCGGGAGATCAAAAGCAAGGATCTCCGCCAGGCGCTTGCCGAGCGGATAGGAGGGCCGGTCGGTCTTGCTCGTGAGAATCAGCAGATAGCGTTTGCGATAGATCTTCCATTGCCGGTAGGGCGTGTGCGCCGGACCGAAGACCATCGCCCCGAGGATCAGCGCCGATTTAAGGAACGCCCGTCGCTTCATGGGCTCGTGTCGGCGAGGACCCGCGGGCGGGGGCCTTTGGCCACCGTCCGTTCAGTCCGGAGCCTGTCGCCGGAGTCTCGCGGCCATTCCTATTCCTTGAAGATGGTCAGGGGCAGGATGGCCGAGACGATGTAGTTCGGCACGTCGACCAGCTGACCGATCCGCAAATCCACCGCGACACTCGAAACGACATAGGCCTGCTCGCGGGTCAGCCCCTTTTCTTTCACCAAATAGTCGATCATCTCGAGCAGCGCATGGCGGGCGGCAAGCGTCAGGTCCTCCGACAGGTTGGTCAACGGACCGAGTTTCTCGCCGTCGATGTAGGTGGCATAGGCCGGGATCTCCCCCGCGTCCTTCAGCGGCAAGCCGGTGGTGGCGTAGAACTCGGCCGGCTCGAGCGCCTTGAGCTGGTCGCCGCCTTCGTAGTGCGGCACCGTGACAAGGGCGCCCAGGCCCTTGCGCACCTCGGTCACCACCGTGACCTTGGCGCCCATCTCGATGGCGGTGCCGGAGACCTCGCCGTCGCCCTGGGCGTAGTGCACGTCGCCGACGAAGAGCCCGCAACCGTCGATGAAGCAGGGCAGCAGCAGCGTCGTGCCGACCTGCATCTGCTTTATGTCCATGTTGCCGCCGTTCTCGCGCGGCGGGATGGTGCGTAAGCACTTATCCTTGTGGCGACCATTGGGCCCACAGACATCCGCCGGCAGCGCGTCCGTGGGCTGTGGTGTCAGCACGACACCACCAGCCTCGGCCAGCTTGGCCTCGCGTTCCAGCCACACTTCGATCTCAGGCTCGCCCGGCAGGACTCCGACTGTGCCCATGAAGCCGATGAACGGAATGGCGACGCCGGGGATCTGCTCGGACGTTGCCTCCAGGCGCGTGAGCCGCCAGTTGGCGATCCACGGATCGGGGAATACGTCGCGCAGGAAGCCGAATCCCGGGACGATCACGGTGTAGCCGTAATCGTCGGGGGCGATGTCGACCAGGGTGATGGCGAGCACGTCGCCGCGCTCGGCCCCGTCGATCGCGACCGGTCCGGTCATCGGGTGGACCAGGTTCAGGTTCGCGGCGGCAACGTCCTCGGGTATCGAGTCGAAGCTGAAGTCGCCGTCCAGCGCGTCGCGCGTCTCGAAGACGATCAGCTCGCCGGGCTTGGCGCGCGCGACCGGCTTGATCGCCGGGTGGTAGCGGTTGAAGCAGTTGGGGTCGTCCTTGCAGTGGGCGCCGGCCTTCTTGACCACGACCGCCGGCGGCCCTTTGACGTCCGAGGTGTCCGCGCGACCGGCCACGGCGGTCGCCAACGAGAGCAGCGCGGCCCCAAAGAACGTCCATATCCATCGTGCTGTCATGTTTGGCATCCTCCCTGTCACCGGGCCTCTGGCGGCCCGTCGGTCAAATTACACAAATTACGCAGCTCCCGGCGCCGGCTTGGCACCGGCATCGGCATGCCTCTTACCCGCCTGTTCCGGCCGATTGCATATAGCCTAAACGTCCCGTCGTCCGGCCGCAATACGGACCGCCCCGCCTAGCCCCCTGCGGCGGCGGCGATCCTGGCGAGATAAGCCCGGATCCGCCGGGCATTCGCCCCGAGGTCGCTCACGCCGACGCGCGAGACCGAGCGGACATCGACGCGGCTGCCGTCGAGATCCGGCGTAATCCGCACGACGACGTCGTCCTTGAACCCGAACCAGAAGGTTCGCGCGGTCGCCTCGAGACGCCGTTCGGACGGCACCTCGGCGACGATCTCCCAGCCCATCTCGCGCGCCGCGGCGGCGGCGAGGTCGAAGGCCCGGTCGGGCGGCAGCCGCAAAACCGCAGGCGCGATATCCGGATAGGCGTGCTGCTGCAGGACGGCGACGACCGGGCCGCCGTAGTCGGCCGAATTCGGCGCATCGGCGCGCAGCGGCAAAACGGCGACGAACCGCGGCGGGTCGTCGAAATCGGTGGTGATGTCGTGGATCGCCGGAAACTCACGCGCATCCCGAAGGTACCACCAGGGCACCCCGACGGTCGCCGAAGCGACCACAAGCCCCAACACGGTCCAAACCAGGCTCCGCCACGCCCCGACCAGAAGGCCCAAAGCAAGCCCGGTGAGGGAAACGACGGCCGCGCCCAGCCCGAAGTAGGCGGCCCACTGGAGAATCGAAAAGCCCGCCTGATACGTCCACCATCCCCAACGATGGCCCAGCCCCGAAAGTATCGCCGCCAGCGCGCAGAGAACGGCAAAGCCCAGAACGAAATACGCCAGGGTTGGAACGGCCGGCCGGACTCGCATGACGCGGCTCACAGGTCGATGCCGCGGAGCGCCACCGCCCGCTTCCAGCTTTCCGAGGGATCCTCCGCGAAAACCAGGGACGGTTCGGCCGGGATGACGAACCAGGCGTCCCGGGCGAGTTCGGATTCGAGCTGGCCCGGCCCCCAGCCCGCGTAACCCAACGCGAAGAGGCTGTGCTCGGGGCCCTCGCCCTGGGCGATGGCGCGCAGGATCTCCGTCTGCGTGGTCAGCGCCACCGTTTCGTCGACCAATTTACTGCCCTCCAAGACGACATCGGCGCTGTGCAGCATGAAGCCGCGGCCGGGCTCGACCGGACCGCCATAGTGCACGCTCAGACTGCCGTCCGCGGCTTCCAGATCGATCCCCATGCTCTCGAAGATGTCGGAAAACGGCACCTCGCCCATGGGCACGTTTACGACCAGGCCCATGGCCCCCTCGGCGCTATGTTCGACCATGTAGATCACGGTCTCCTGAAACCGCGGATCGCCCATATTGCCGGAGGCCACCAGCAGGCGCCCGGCAAAGCTGTCCTCGGCCCGCTCCTCGGCGCCCCAGGCGCTGCCCGCGGCAAGGCCGGCGGCCGTCAGCAGCAGCAAGGCGGCCCGGAGCGCCGCCGGCAGCCGCAACGCCCGCCCGGAACCGGACAAGAACCGGCCAAGTCCGCGCGTGCCCGCCGTCGGCATGGTCCCCTCCGCCGTCTCGTCGCCCTGAACAGGGCGCACAGCGATCAACCTCGGAGTCGACCATGACAGCCCTGCCAGGTCCATCAATTTCCTCCGGCTCGGCGCACACGGCGCCGGCTTGCCGCCGCGCGTCCGGTAAAGGTCGGATTACCGTTAGACATCCCACGCCGCCCTGTCAATTTGTCGGTCGCCGTGGCTTCGCCGGGAGGCCCGTCATGCCGAATAGCCCTCGGCGAGAGCCGGCCCGCGCGGCCGCCGCCGCAGCCCCAGCGCGGCGTTCCGACGGTTCCCTATCGCGCCGTGCGGAAACACCCCGGCGCCGCCGCTAAAGCGCCGCGCCGCGCATCAGCCGCGGCAGGTCGCCCGCCAGCCCCATGGCGTGACGCATGAAAAGGCGCTTGACCGGCGGCATCCGATCGACCGCGGCCAGGCCCAGGTCGCGCGCCAGGCGCAATGGCGCCAAGTCGTTGGAGAACAGGCGGTTGAGGCCGTCGGTCGCGGCCATCAACATCACGTTGTCGAAGCGCCGCCAACGCTGATAGCGCTGAAGGGCGGTGGCATCGCCCAGGTCGAGGCCGAGCCGCCGGGCATCGACGAGGATCTCGGCCAGCGCCGCCACGTCGCGCAGGCCGAGGTTGAGACCCTGGCCGGCGATCGGATGGATCGCGTGGGCCGCATCGCCGATCAATACCAGGCGCCGGTCGACGTAACGCTCGGCATGCATCAGCGCCAAGGGATAGGCCCAGCGCCCGCCGATAAGCTCGAGCCCGCCCAGGCTGTCGCCGAAGCGCCGTTCCAGTTCGCGG
>JBHIDD010000108.1:0-7854 GCA_046759925.1 Kiloniellaceae bacterium | reverse complement strand
GTCGGCTTCGCCCAGCGAGGCGCCGATCTCGTGGCCGAGGAACGCGCCGAGCACCGTGCCCGCCGCCACGGCCGCAAGCTGACCGTCGCCCTTGCCAATCTTGCTCCCGGCGAAGCCTCCGGCGGCGGCGCCAAGCAGCGTCCCGATGAGCCGATTCGACCCGCAGGGGATGGCCACCGGAGGCAGGTTGGCGCCGTAGGTGGGAATCGCGTAATAGCCCTCTCCGCCTTCGCCACCCTCGCCGCCTTCGTAGGGGTGGTTGGCGTAGTAGCCTTCTCCGCCTTCCCCACCCTCACCGCCTTCCCAGCCATAGCGATAGTCGACCGTGAACAGCCGTCCGTCCGCCAGCGCCCAGGGGTAATCCCCCGGGCCTTCGCCGCCGGAATCCGCGCCCTCGTCCCCGTAGCGCGTCGGGGCCGAAAATGGCGGCAGAGCTTGGGGTGGCATCGCCACGCCGGACCTGAGCCGGTCGGCCAATGTCGGGGTTCCGAGCGCGCCGACAAGGGCGAGAAGGGTCAGTGCTTTGATCATGTCTCAGAATCCTTCATTTGCACCGTCAGCGAGATCGTAACCAGTCCCCTTTAATCGCTGATGAATGCCTTCGATTCAAGAAGGCTAGGGACGCCATCCAGTCGCGCGCCGTGCCTCGGGCGTGTGCAGCCCGGCGCTTGAAGCCCGAGCCGACGGAACAACCTTGACGCGAACGCGTGCCGTCCCCGTTCGGTAAAATCCGAGCAATTGCGCGGCGCGGCGCGAGACATCAATGATCCGCCCCTTGGCGAATGGCCCCCGGTCGTTGACGGTGAGCACGACCGACCTGTTACTTGCAAGGTTCGTCACCCGCACTTGCGTGCCGAAGGGCAGTGTCGGATGCGCCGCGGTCAGTGCATTCATATCGTAGATCCGGCCGCTCGCCGTCCTGCGCCCGTGGAAGGGTCTGCCGTACCACGACGCCCTTCCGACCACGTCGTAATTGGGATCCTCCCGCGGGACGTAGCGCACGCCGTTCACGACATAGGGCTTGCCCACCAGAGCGGGGCCGGACGGGGGCGCAATCGACGTGCAGGCGGCGAGGAGAAACGCCGCCACGACCGTTGTCCCAACCCCTTTCCGATGGCTGTCGGACACCGCCCTCTCCCTAAGTCATTGCGGCCGCATCGCGGCAAGACGCCCGCATCGCCCGGCCGGTCGCTGCGCTCTCTCGACCCGGAGTTCGTGACGACCGGCAACCGACGCGGAATGAGCAACCCTCGGAAAAATTGTACGAAAAGCGCCGTTATTAAGACGTTATCCGCCTTGAAGAATTCAAATGGTTCAGCACGGTTCGTTCATAGGATCACGCACATTTTATTTTAACCGCGTGTGCGGGAAACGCGGCCTATTTCCTGAAACGGCGTGTTTTATTGGGTTCTGTTGGTAAACGGTGTCGTGGCGGAGCGGCGGAGTTTTCGACCGTATGGTTTGCGCGCCACCCCTTTTTTGAAACCGAAACCGTCGCACTGAAACCCGAAGCCGAAAGCCGGGTCAGGCTTGCGAAAGCCGCGAAACCCGAAGCCGGGGTCAAACCGAAGCCGGGTCAGAAGCCGGGTCAGGCTTGCGTCATTGTATTGATGGGGGCTGGCCTCCGTCCGGCGCCCGCCCTACTTGTCCGGCGGCTTGATCATGCGCCCGAGCGGCTTGCCGGCGAAGATGTGCAGGTGGAAGTGCGGCACCTCCTGGTTCGCGTGCGCGCCCGTGTTGGCGAGGATCCGGTAGCCGGAGTCGACGACGCCCTGCGCGCGCGCGATTTTCCCAACCGCGCGGACGAAGGCGGCGATCTCCTCTTCCGAGGCTTTTTCCGAGAAGTCGTCGAAGGAGACGTAAGGGCCCTTGGGGAGGACCAGGACATGGGTCGGCGTCTGCGGATTGATGTCGTGGAAGGCGAGCACGTGGTCGTCCTCGTAGACCTTGTCGCAAGGAATTTCGCCGCGGATGATCCTGGCAAAGACATTGTTCTCGTCGTAGGCCATGGGGTTTCTCGCCTCCCTATTCCCGGTGTTCCGTTCCCCACCGACCATGTCCGTCCGCCGCCGCCGGCGTCTTCACCGCGAAGGCACCGCGACTCAAAGGAATCGAACAGGTTCCGGGGAACCCTCGTGACGTGGTGGCAAATCCCTATCCCGTGGGCCTCGGAGCATGAAATCTTGACATCGCTGTACCGGCGAACCCGCGTCTTTAGAAAATCGAGCCGCTTTCGTCCTCGCCGCGGCCGGCCTTCTCCGCGATGCCGGAGATGCCCTTGCGCCGCTCCAGCGCGGCCCAGACCTCGGCCGGCTTGAGCTGCCGCGCGGCCCAGAGGACCAGAAGATGATACAAGAGATCGGCGCTTTCCCCGGCAAGCGCCGCCTTATCGCCGGCAACCCCGGCGACCACCAGCTCCACCGCCTCCTCGCCGAATTTTTCCACGATCTTGGCGTTTCCGCCCTTAAACAGCGCGGCGGTGTGGGAGGTCGCCGGATCGGCGCCGCGCCGGCCCTCGATCACCGCGTAGAGCCGGTCGAGCACCCGCCCGTCGAGACCGCGCTCGCCCGAATCATCGCCCGTCATGCCGCCCCCTTCCCGTTCATCCGCATCGCTACCAGCATCTTCGCGGGTCACGCCGCTCTCCTCGCGGTCATCCGCATCGGTAACAGGATTTGCTTAGCCTGTCAGCCCGCCACGCTCAGTCCACCGGGCGCACGGGCACGCCGGCTTCGGCCAGGTGCGCCTTGGCCTCGGCCAGCGAATAGGTGCCGAAATGGAAGATCGAGGCGGCGAGCACGGCGGTGGCGTGCCCGTCGCGGATGCCCTCGACCAGGTGGTCGAGCGCCCCCACCCCGCCCGAGGCGATCACCGGCACGGGAACGGCGTCCGCCACCGCCCGGGTCAGGCCGATGTCGTAGCCCTCTCCGGTGCCGTCCCGATCCATGGAGGTGAGCAGGATCTCGCCCGCGCCCGAGGCGGCCATGCGCTTTGCCCAGCCGACCGCATCGAGGCCGGTGGGCGAGCGCCCGCCGTGGGTGAAGACCTCGAAGTCTTCCGGCCCCTGCCGCTTGGCATCGATCGCCACCACGATGCATTGGGTGCCGAACTTCTCGGCGGCACCGCGCACGAGCGCCGGGTCCTTGACCGCGGCGGTATTGATCGAGACCTTGTCGGCGCCGGCCAGCAGCAGGGCGCGGATGTCTTCGGTGTTGCGCACCCCGCCGCCGACGGTGAGCGGCATGAAGCATTGCTCGGCGGTCTTCGCGACCGCGTCGAGGATGATGTCGCGCCGCTCGTGGCTTGCGGTGATGTCCAGGAAGCAGAGCTCGTCGGCCCCGGCCCGGTCGTAGATGCGGGCCTGCTCGACCGGGTCGCCGGCATCGCGCAGATCGACGAAGTTGACCCCCTTGACGACGCGGCCGTCTTTGACATCGAGACAGGGGATGATCCGCGCTTTCAGCATCACGCGGCCCCGGCATCCGCGGCGCCGACGAGCGCAAGCGCGCTTTTGGGATCGATCCGGCCGTCGTAGAGCGCGCGGCCGCAGATCACGCCCTCGATTCCCTCCGCCTCGACCGCAAGCAGCGCCGCGATGTCGTCCAACGAGGCCACCCCGCCGGAGGCGATCACCGGGACCTCGACCGCCCGGGCGAGCCTGCGCGTCGCCGCGACGTTGACCCCGCGAAGCGCGCCGTCGCGCTCGATGTCGGTGTAGACGATGGCGGCAACGCCGGTGTCCGCGAAGCGCCGGGCGAGCTCCGCCGCCTCGATCCCGCTCTGCTCGGCCCAGCCCTCGACCGCGACGCGGGCGCCGCGGGCGTCGATGCCGACCGCGATGCGGCCCGGAAACGCGCGGCACGCGCGGCGCACCAGCGCCGGGTCCTTGACCGCGGCGGTCCCCAGGATGACCCGGGCAATCCCGGCGTCGAGCCAGCGCTCGACGGTCTTAAGGCTGCGGATGCCGCCGCCCAACTGAATCGGCACGTCGACTTCGGCCAGGATCGCCTCGACCGCCGCCTGGTTCGCCGGACGGCCCCCGAAGGCGCCGTCGAGATCGACCAGATGGAGCCAGGGGAACCCCGCCCCGGCGAAGGCGCGCGCCTGGGCGGCCGGGTCCTCGTTGAACACGGTCGCCGTTTCCATCTCGCCGCGCAGCAGGCGCACGGCCCGACCGTCCTTCAAGTCGATGGCGGGAAAGACGATCATCGGCGAAGGGCTTTACCCGACGGGGCCCGCGGCGGCGCCCGGCGGATCGCCCGCCGGCGTGGCGCCGTTGCCGATCAGGTCCTTGTAGCAATAGAAGCCGGTCGCCCAGCGGCCCTCGATCCAGGCATAGTGCGGATGCGTGCCCCAGCGCACGTAGCCGAGCGACTGGTAAAGCTTGATCGCCGCCCTTTGGGTTTCGCGGACATCGAGATTGAGCACGCGCAATCCGGCCCGGCGCGCCGCATCCTCGGCGACCAGCACCAGCATGCGCGCGAGCCCGTGGCCGCGCGCCCAGGGCGCGATGAACGAGGTGGTGAGCTGCCCGACGTAGGCCTGCGCCTCGTTGTTGCGCGGCGGGCGCACGAGCTGCGCCGAGCCGGCAATCGTCCGGTCCAAACGGGCCACGAAGAGCTCGCGCTCGGGCACCAGGAGCACGCCCTTCCAATAAGTTTCCATGACGTGCCGGGGCGGCGGCTTCAGCCAGCCGAAACCGCCGCCGTCGAGAATCGCCGCCTCCGCCGCATCGCAAAGATCGTGCAGATCCGTGGCGCTGAATTCGGTCAAGCGTTCCGCCGCGGCGGTCGGGTCGCCGGTCGTCGCGTGTGTCGGGTCGGGAGTAACCGTCATGGACGCCACCTCAAGAAGTTGGTGAGCAGCGCCAAGCCGGCGGCTTGGCTCTTCTCAGGATGAAACTGGGTACCGATCAGATTATCGCGGCCGACCGCCGCGGTCACCGCACCGCCGTAGTCGGCCGTGGCCAGGATATGTCCGGGGTCGTTTGGCCGGAAGTGATAGCTGTGCACGAAGTACACATGGGGTCCTTGGGCAAGACCCGCCAGCACCGGATGCCCGGAGTCGGCGATCTCGAGCGCGTTCCAGCCCATGTGCGGCACCCTCGCCATGTGCGGCAACTCGAGCGCGGATTCGTTCGGTTCCAACGCCACCACCTCGCCCGCGATCCAGTCGAGGCCCTGGTGCATGCCGTGCTCGCGGCTAACGCTCGCCATGAGCTGCATGCCGACGCAGATGCCCAGGAACGGGCGCCCCTCCCGGGTCACCGCGTCCTCGAGCGCCTCGATCATGCCGGGCAGCGCGGCCAGCCCCTTGCGGCAATCGCCGAAGGCGCCGACCCCCGGCAGCACGATCCGCTCGGCCCGGACGAGCGTCTCGGGCGCCGAGGTCACCACGGCCTCCGCGGCAAGTCCGGCCTCCGCCGCGGCGCGTTCGAAGGCCTTGGCCGCCGAGCGCAGGTTGCCCGAGCCGTAGTCGATGATGGCAACGATCATTCCCGTCCCTTGGCTTACGATCCGGCGTGGCGCGACGCGACCGAAGGCGCTAGTACCCTCCATCATAGAAGGGTGGTACTAGAGGCGTCCCTTGGTGGACGGCACCGAATCGGCCTGCCGCGGATCGATTTCGATCGCCTGGCGCAGCGCCCGGGCAAGCCCCTTGTAACAAGATTCCACGATGTGGTGGGAGTTCTCGCCATAGAGATTTTCCACGTGCAACGTGAGGCCGGCGTGCTGGGCGAAGGCCTTGAACCACTCCTTGAAGAGTTCGCTGTCGATCTCGCCCAGCTTGTCGCGGGCGAACATCACCTTCCAGATCAGATACGGCCGGTTGGAGACATCGAGCGCCACCCGGGTCAAGGTCTCGTCCATGGGTATGAGCGCCCCGCCGTAGCGCCGGATCCCCTGGCGCGCGCCCAGCGCCTCGGCGACCGCCTGGCCGAGCACGATGCCGGTGTCCTCGGTCGTGTGATGGAAGTCGATGTGCAGATCGCCCTGGGCCTTCAGCGTGATGTCGATCAGGCTGTGGCGCGCGAGCTGTTCGAGCATATGGTCCAGGAAGCCGATCCCCGTGGTGACGTCGCAACGCCCGGTCCCGTCCAGGTTTATGCTGGCGGAAACCCGGGTCTCGGTGGTGTTGCGCTCGACGCTGGCGGTACGCCGGCCGCGCGCCTTGTCCATGGCGCCCTCCGTCCGTAAATCCGCACCCTTATGGGCGGCCGGGAAAACGGCGCTCCTTTTAACAGGAAGCGCACGGCACCGCCAGTCCGGGGCGCCTGCGCGACGGGGGCCTCCCGGCCGACACCCTCGGCGGCACCGGCCGGCCTTGCGAAGACGGCTTGACCCGGGACGCGATTTCCCCCATTTGACAAGCCATGTCCGACAACCGGTCAAGCCAGTGGCAGGGCACCACGGTCCTTTCGGTGCGCAAGGGCGGCCAGGTGGTGATCGCCGCCGACGGCCAGGTCAGCTTCGGCCAGACGGTGATCAAGTCGAACGCGCACAAGGTGCGCCGCCTCGGCAAGGGCGGGGTGATCGGCGGCTTCGCCGGGGCAACCGCCGATTCGCTAACGCTTTTCGAGCGCCTCGAGTCCAAGTTGGAGACCTATCCGGCACAGCTTACCCGCGCCTGCGTGGAACTGGCCAAGGACTGGCGGACCGACCGGTACTTGCGCCGGCTGGAGGCGATGATGGCGGTCGCCGATGCCTCGACCTCGCTGGTCTTGACCGGCACCGGCGACGTGCTCGAGCCGGAAGACGGCCTGATCGGTATCGGCTCGGGCGGGCCCTACGCCTTGGCGGCCGCGCGCGCGCTCATGGAACTGGACGACTTCGACGCCGAGGGCATCGCCCGCAAGGCCATGGAAATCGCTGCCGGGATCTGCATCTACACCAATGACAGTATCGTTATCGAAAGCCTCCCAACCAAGTGAGCCGCGGCGCATCGGCGGCTCGCAGGCCACGGCCTTCAGCCCGCGGGAGATCGTCTCCGAGCTGGACCGCTACATCATCGGCCAGCTCGACGCCAAGCGGGCGGTCGCGATCGCGCTTAGGAACCGCTGGCGGCGCCAGCAGTTGACGGACGAGCTGCGCGAGGAAGTGCTGCCCAAGAACATCCTGATGATCGGCCCGACCGGCGTCGGCAAGACCGAGATCGCGCGGCGCCTCGCCAAGCTCGCCCAGGCGCCCTTCCTGAAAGTCGAGGCGACCAAGTTCACCGAGGTCGGCTACGTCGGCCGCGACGTCGAGCAGATCGTGCGGGACCTCGTGGAGATCTCGATCATCATGACCCGCGAGCGCATGGCCAGGGAGGTCTCGGCCAAGGCGGAGCTCGGCGCCGAGGAACGGCTGCTCGATGCCCTGGTCGGCGAGCAGGCGAGCGGCGAGACCCGGGCCAAGTTCCGGCGCATGCTGCGCAACGGCGATCTCGACGCGCGGGAGATCGAAATCGAGGTGGCCGATTCGGCCAGCCTTCAGCTCCCGACCATGGACATCCCCGGCATGCCCGGCGCCAGCATGGGCATGATCAACCTGAACGACATCTTCGGCAAGGCGTTCGGGCCGCGCACCAAGAAACGCCGGGTCGCCATCGCCGAGGCCATGGACCTGTTGATCCACGAGGAGAGCGACAAGCTGCTCGACCAGGAGGCGGTGACCGCCGAGGCGATCGCCGGGGTCGAGCAGAACGGCATCGTCTTCCTGGACGAGATCGACAAGATCACCGCGCGCTCGGAACGGATCGGGGCGGACGTCTCGCGCGAAGGCGTGCAGCGGGACCTGCTCCCCCTGATCGAGGGCACGACGGTCGCCACCAAGCACGGCGCGGTCAAGACCGACCACATCCTGTTCATCGCCT
>JBHIDD010000107.1:0-7862 GCA_046759925.1 Kiloniellaceae bacterium | reverse complement strand
CTCCAGCGCATCGGCCGCCGTGGCCAGGACGACGACCGGGCGGGTCTCGCGCTCGGCCTGGTCCAGCAGGGAATCGAGGACCGCCATGCGCGCCGGCCAGTTCCGGGCCGCGCTCCAACCGTCGTCGATGACCAGGACCAGGGGGCCGCTGCCGGACAGCCGCGCGGCCGGGTTCAACAGCGGCTGGGCGAGCCCGAATATGATCAACGCCGCGACCACCATGCGCAGCACGATCAACCAAAGCGGCGTGCGCGCCGGCGTTTCCTCGGGCGGCCGGAGGCCGAAAAGCAGGCGGATAGCAGGGAACCGTAAGCGCCGCGGCGCCGGCGGCGTGATCCGAAGCAGCAGCCAGACGAGCGGCAGCCCGGCCAGCGCCAGGAGGATCCAGGGCTGGGCGAAGCCGAAGGGCCCCAAGGTCCACATCCGGCTAGTCCTCCGGCGCCCGCGACAGCGCGGTGTAGAGGGCGAGCAGCGCGGCCTGCGGCGGCTGGTCGCTGCGGTGGGCTGAATAGCTCCAGCCGGCGGCCCGGGCGATCGCGGTCAAACCGGCGCGTTGCGCCTCGAACCGCGCCCGGTAGTCGCCGCGCACCGTTTCGACGCGGGACAGCAACCAGGGCGCTTCGCCCTCCAGGCCCTCGAAGCGGACCCGGCCGTCGTAGGGAAGCGTCTCCTCGGCCGGGTCGAGCACCTGCAAGATGAACCCGGTAACGCCGCGCACGGCGTAGCCGCGCACCACCCGTTCGATCTGGTCGAGCGGCGCCAGGAAATCGCCCACGAGGACCACCTGGGCGCTGCGCGGCAACGGTTCGACGGGCGGCAGGTCGCCGCCGGCCCCCTCGCCGCGCTCGATCAGCGTGGCCAGGCGGCTCAGCGTGGCGCGGCCGCTCGACGGGCGCAGGCCCGAGCCCAGCAAGGTGACGTGCTCGCCGCCGCGCACCAACAGGACGGCGAGGGAGAGTGCCAGAAGGTCGGCGCGGCTGCGCTTGTCCGGATGGCTATCGGCCGAACGCCAAGCCATCGAGCCCGAGGTGTCGCGCCAAATCCAGACCGACTGCGCCGCCTCCCACTCCATCTCGCGGACGAAGACCCGGTCCGACTTGGCCGATTGGCGCCAATCGATGGACTGCGGCTGGTCGCCGAAATTGTACTGGCGGAATTGCCAGAAGGCCTCGCCCTGGCCGACCCGGCGCCGGCCGTGCACGCCCTGGGCCACGGTGGAGGCGACCCGCTCGGCCGCGACCAGAAGCGGCGGCAGCGTGGCGGCGAGCTGTTCCGCGCGTTGCCGGAGGGGAAGCGTGCTTGCAACCATGATCCTCGGAAACCCCGCGCCGGATCAGGCAAAGGGGGCGCAGAGCCGCTCGATGATGTCGTCGATGGTGACGCCATCGGCCCGCGCCGCGAAGTTGAGGGCCATGCGGTGCCGCAGGATCGGTCCGGCGAGCCCGAGCACGTCGTCGACCGAGGGCGCCAGGCGGCCGTCGAGCAGGGCGCGCGCGCGCACCGTCAGCATGAGCGACTGGGTGGCCCGCGGCCCCGGGCCCCAGGCGACCTGGCCGCGAATCTCGGGCAGGTCGCTGAGCGCCGGGCGGCCGCGGCGCACCAGGGACAGGATCGTCTCGACCACGCTTTCGCCGACCGGTACCCGGCGCACCAGGCGCTGGGCGGCGATCAGCTCGTCGGCGTCCATCACTCGGGTCGCCGCGACCTGATCGGGCCCGGTGGTGGCGATCAGCATGTGCCGCTCGGCCTCCAGCTCCGGGTAGCCGATGTCGATCTCCATGAGGAAACGGTCGAGCTGGGCCTCGGGCAGCGGATAGGTGCCCTCCTGTTCCAGCGGGTTCTGGGTCGCCAGCACGTGGAACGGTCGGGGCAGATCGTGCGGCTGGCCGGCAACGGTGACCCGCTGTTCCTGCATCGCTTGCAACAGCGCCGACTGGGTGCGCGGGCTGGCGCGGTTGACCTCGTCGGCCATCAAGAGCTGGCAGAACACCGGCCCGGGGATGAAGCGGAAGGATCGGCGTCCCGATTCGCTTTCCTCCAACACCTCGGAGCCCAGGATATCGGCCGGCATCAGATCGGGGGTGCACTGGACCCGCTTGTCTTGGAGCCCGAAGACGATGCCGAGCGTCTCCACCAGCCGCGTCTTGGCCAGGCCGGGAACCCCGATCACCAGGGCGTGGCCGCCCGAAAGCAGCGTGATAAGGGTTTGATCGATCACCTCCTGTTGGCCGAAAATGACCCGGCCGATACTTTCGCGGACCGCTTGCAGCCGCTGGCCGAGGGTTTCGATCTCGCCGGCCAGTTGGCTGGCGGTTTCGTCCCGAAGGGGTACTGTGGGGCTGGCTGGCACGCGAATCGGCTCCCGGCTTGGATGTGAACAAACGGCAGGCCATGACCAAAACCACGCCACGACCGACCGGTGACGCTGTGAACATAAGCGTTTCGGCGCCCGCTGGCCAGTCGCCCGGGGCCGATCCGTTGCCCTCCTGCGGCGATTTCGACATCCGCATCGCCCGCGACGGGATCTGGTTTTACCGGGGCTCGCCGATCCGACGGAAGCGCCTGGTCAAGCTGTTCTCCACCGTGCTGAAGCGCGATGAGAACGGCGAGTACTGGCTGGTCACCCCGGTCGAGCGCGGCCGGGTGATCGTGGACGATGCCGCATTCACGGCGGTTGAACTCGCCGTGCGCGGGACCGGGACCTCGCAGGTGCTGAGCTTCCGCAACAACGTCGACGACTGGGTCGAGGCCGGCCCGGAGCATCCGATCCGGATCGCCCGCGCGCCTGACAGCGGCGGGCCGAGTCCCTATATCCTTATCCGGGACCGGCTCGAGGCCCTGATTCTGCGTCCGGTCTATTACCGGCTGGTCGAGCTTGCGGTCGAACGACGAGTCGAAGGCAGGACCACGCTAGGCGCATGGAGCAAAGAGACGTTTTTTCCGCTGGGCGGCCCGGACTGAGCACCGAGGAGCTGCTGCGGTGCTTCGCCGATGCGGCCCGGCCCGGCCGCCGTTTCGCGCCGCAAGGCCCGCAAGGGCGCGCAGCCCCGCCGGGCCGGGGCAAGGCGGCGCGGCCGCGCGGCGACCACGACCTCAATCCGGACCTCTACGATCCCGAGCGGGAGCTGATCCCGGCCGCGGTCCTGGTACCCATCGTCGAGCGGGACAAGGGCCTGACCGTCCTGCTGACCCGGCGCAGCGTCCACCTCTACGATCACGCCGGGCAGATCAGCTTCCCCGGCGGGCGCATCGAGCCCGGCGACGACGGGCCCGAGGCGGCGGCCCTGCGCGAGACCGAGGAGGAGATCGGCCTGCCCCGCGCGCATGTCCGGCTGGTCGGGCGGCTCGATACCTACGTGACCCGGACCGCCTTCGAGGTGACCCCGGCGGTCGGGCTGATAAGCCCGCCGTTCCCCCTGGCGCCGGACCGCTTCGAGGTGGCCGAGGTCTTCGAGGTGCCGTTGGCCTTCCTCCTCGCGCCCGGCAACCGGCAGCGGCACAGCCGGCCCTACCAAGACAAGGAGCGCCACTTCTACGCCTTCGCCTACAAGGACTATTACATCTGGGGCGCGACCGCCGGGATGCTGGTCAACCTGGCGGAGGTCTTGTGCGCGGATGCGTCGGGCTAACCATGCTGCGCAAACTGCTGACCATCGTCCTGCCGATCGCCCTCCCGCTGCTGGTCTATCTGGGCTATCTCGTGCTGGCCCGGCGCCGGGCGCGGCGCGCCGGCCGGGACCGCCTGCCGCGGCGGCCGGAGGCGCCCTGGACCTGGATCGTGCTTAGCGGCGTGGCGCTGATGGTCGCGGCGCTCGTCACCTGGCGCATGACGAGCGGCGTTCCGCCCGGCACCAGGTTGGAACCGCCGCGTCTGATCGACGGCAAGGTGGTGCCGAGCCACGTGGTGGAATAAGGCCCATGACGCCGGCCGGCCGACTCCCCCCGCAGGACTGGATGCGCGCGGCCGGGACCCGGCGCGTGGTCGAGGCCTTGACCGCGGAGGGCGCCGAGGTACGCTTCGTCGGCGGCTGCGTGCGCGACGCGCTTTCCGGTCGGCCGGTCAAGGACGTGGACCTCGCGACCCCCTTGCCGCCGGAACAGGTCATGCGGCTTTTGACGGCCGCCGGCATCAAGACGGTTCCGACGGGACTCGCACACGGCACGGTCACCGCGGTCGTGCACCACAAGCCGTTCGAGATCACGACCCTGCGCGAGGACACGGAGACCTATGGCCGCCACGCGAGGGTCGCCTTCACCGACGATTGGACCGCCGATGCGGCGCGCCGGGACTTCACCTTCAACGCGTTGTCCTTGGCGCCCGACGGCACGCTTTTCGATCCCTTCGGGGGTGCGGCGGACTTGCGCGCGGGACGGGTGCGCTTCGTCGGTGATGCCCGCGCCCGGATCCGGGAGGACTATCTGCGCCTGCTCCGTTTCTTCCGCTTCCAGGCCCATTACGGACGGGAGCCGCCCGACCCGGCGGTGCTCGACATCACCGCCGAGCTGGCGCCCGCGCTGCGCCGGCTTTCCGGCGAACGGATCCGGGAGGAGCTGTTCAAGCTACTCCGGGCCCCGGACCCCGCGCCGGTCATCGACCTGATGATCGAACGGCGGATTTTTCGGGAGCTCCTGCCGGTCGCCGACGATGCCGCGGTGCTGGGCGCGCTCGTTCGAATCGAACCAGGCGATGCGCCGCCGGATCCGGTTCTGCGCCTGGCCGCGATTTTGGATGCCGGCCAGGCGGAAGCGCAAGCGCCGGCCCAACGCCTCCGCCTGTCGAAGGTTCAGCGCGAGCGGCTTGCCGACCTCATGACTCCGCCGGCGCGCGTGCGAATCGACCTCGCCCCCCGCGACCTGCGCCGGGTGCTCTACCGCCTGGGCGCGGCGCGGGTGCGGGATCTGCTCCTCCTCGATGCGGCGCGGCGCCGGGCGGCCGGGGCGGCGGCCTCCGAAAAGCCGCTCGCGCGCCGCCTGGACGCGGCCTTGGCCGAGACCGATGCCTGGCGACCGGTCACCTTTCCGCTCAAGGGCCGCGACGGACTCGCCCTGGGTATCGCCCAAGGTCCCGAATTGGGCCGGCTTTTGGATCGGGTCGAGGCCTGGTGGGCCGACGCGGACTTCCGCCCGTCGCGCGAGGACTGCCTTACCCGGCTCCGCGAACTGATCGCCGCGGGATAAGGCGCACCTCGACCAAGCCCTCAAACCGGGCCGGTTGGCAGCGCCGTGCCGGTAGGGCCGGACGGGCGCGGTCGTCTCACGGCCGGCTGGACGACGGATTCCCTGTCGTGCGCGGTAACGCATCGGCAAAGCGCGGATCTGTTGATCCATGTCAATGCGGGAGGTGCCTTTTTGTGAGCAAAGACAGCGGATTAATAGAAGCACTTGGAGGGGCCCACCGTGGACCAGCCAGAGACCTCCCACATCGTCGACCGCAGAACCTTCCTCAAAGGGACGGCTGCCGTCGCAGCCACCGCGGTCGCGCCCAAGGAAACGCGCGCGGCCGCCACGGCGCGCAAGCCGCGCTACGGCATGGTCATCGACCTGCGAAAATGCACCGGCTGTCAGGCCTGCAGCATCGCGTGCAAGGCCGAGTTCGATGTTCCGCTGGGGAACTTCCGATCCTGGGTGGAGTACGTCGAAAAGGGCACTTACCCCAATGTCAGTCGAAACTTCGTGCCGCGGCTTTGCAATCAATGCAACCATCCGCCGTGTGTCTCCGTCTGCCCCACCGGGGCGACATGGAAACGCGAGGAAGACGGCATCGTCGTCGTCGACCCGGACATTTGCATCGGATGCAAGTACTGTATCCAGGCCTGCCCCTACAATGCGCGGTTCCTCAACCCGGTGACCGGGGCCGCGGACAAGTGCGACTTCTGCCTGCACCGCGTCGAACAAGGTCTGGTTCCCTCGTGCGTGAACACCTGCGTCGGCAGGGCGCGAATCTTCGGCGACCTCAATGATCCCGAAAGCGAGATCTCGCGGCTCATCGCCAGCCATCCGGTGACGGTGCTGCGGCCCGAACAGGGCACGGAGCCCAACGTGTTCTACATCGGCCTCGACCATGCCGACGAGCACGACGTCGCGCATCGCAACCAGTACGTGCGGGTGACGACCCACAGGGAGCACGAGGAAAGGAGATAGCCATGACCGAGGAACTCTTATGGGGTATGCCCGTGATCCTGTACCTGTTCCTGGCGGGTGTGGGTGCCGGCGCGATGACCGTCAGCGCGTCCGTGCTCTTGCGCGGCGGCGGCGGCGGGTTTGGCGGTGCCCATTTCTCGCTGGCCCGCTACGGCGCATTTATCGCGCCGCTTCCGGTAATGATTGGCTCGGCGGCGCTGATCTTCGAACTCGGCTCGTATCAGGCCGGCCACTGGTTCAAATGGCTGAACCTCTTCAAGACGATTACCTGGTCGCCGATGTCTATCGGCTCCTGGCTGCTGGTGCTGTTCATCGGCGTCAGCATCCTCTACGCCTACACCTTCTTGTCGAGGGACGCGCGGCCGGGTGACCGGCTGGCCACCGTGCGCCAGACGATGGCCTGGGTCGGTGTGCCGCTGGGGATCGCCGTGGCGGTCTACACCGGCATCCTGCTTGGTGCGATGCCGTCGAGGCCGTTCTGGAACTCGCCCGTTCTGGCGCTCCTGTTCCTGATTTCCTCGCTCTCCACCGGCGTGGCATGCGTCATTTTGGTGCGGACCCTGTTACACAGGCGCGCAGCCGATCCGGAGGTGGAGAGGAACTACCACGAGAGCGGCTACCTGTTGACGGCCTCGGACATACTGTTCATCGGCTTCGAGCTCATGGTGGTTTTCCTGTTCATCATGTATGCGTTTCTGACGGTGGGCAGTGTTCAGGAAGCCGTACGAGTGATCCTACCGGGCGGCAGCCTGGCGACCATGTTCTGGGTCTGGTTCGTGCTCGTCGGGCTCGTTCTGCCGGCGCTGGTGGAGCTGCGCTTCGTCCTGCCGAGGCTGCTCTATCACCGGGCGTATGTGGTTCACCAAGCGTTCGAAATCGCTATGCCGGTGCTGGTTCTGATCGGCGGCTTCATGCTCCGGTACGTCGTGGTCGTGGCCGGGCAGATCACCTACCCGGTCGGACTCTAAGGAGCGGAAAATGGTTACGCGTCGCAACTTCCTGAAGCTCGGTGCGGCCTCCGCGAGTGCGGTGGTCGCCGGGTCGGGCGCCCTTGTCTCCGCTCGCGAATTTACCTGGGGCGGCAAGGACTACTCGCCGTTGACGGGCAAGGAGCGCCACGCCATCCCCACCGCCTGCTGGCAGTGCGTCACGCGCTGCCCCGCCATCGGCTACGTGGAGCGGGGAAGGCTGGTCAAGATCGAGCCGCAGCCCGCTTCCATCAGGACCAACGGCAAGATGTGCGCCAAGGGGCAGGCCGGGGTCAACCAGGTCTACGACCCCGACCGCATCCTTTATCCCCTGCGCCGCGTCGGAAAACGGGGCGAGGGCAAGTGGCAACGGATCTCCTGGGACGAGGCTTTGGGCGAGATCGCCGGCCGGCTCAAGGCACTGCGCGACGAGGGCCATCCCGAGAAGTTCATGTTCCATTACGGCCGGATGAAGGCGAGCTCCAGCAAGCTCATCAAGGACATCTTCCTCGCCGCTTACGGAACCAAGACGATCGGCAACCACACGTCGATCTGCGAAGGCGGCAAATGGACCGCGCAGGAGCTCACCTGGGGCAAGCACTACGACAACTGGGATATCGACAACACCAAGTTCATCTTGAACTTCGGCAGCAACTGCCTGGAGGCCCACACCAACCACATCCCCATCGCGCAAAGGGTGGTGAAGGCATTGGCCGACCGCCGGGTCAGGATGGTGACCTTCGACGTGCGCCT
>JBHIDD010000106.1:0-7873 GCA_046759925.1 Kiloniellaceae bacterium | reverse complement strand
CGCGATCAGCAAACCGATGGTCGCCATGCTGAGGAACGCCCCGATCGGGCCCAGGTTCCTCTTGGTCGTGTAGCCGAGCAGGCTCATGCCGGCGAAGGTGCCCGCCGTGATGAAGAAGGCGCGCGCCACGATCATGGGATCAATGGCCGCATACACGGCCAGCATCGGGCCGATCAGCGCGCCCCACAAGGCGGCGTAGACCCAGAAGCAGGTCTGGGCGGCGCCGATCGACTTGCTCATCATGATTCGCGGCGCGAACCATCCCAAGCCCAACACGCCGATGAAGAAGACCCAGAATACGGACGCGACCGCCTGCACCAGGGCAGGACTGCTCGCCACGTACATGCCAATCGCGCCGGTCAAAGCGACGCCGAGGGCCATGTAGTTGTAGACCCGCAGCATATAGTTCCGCAGGCCGACGTCGACGACCGCCACCTCGGCCTGGGTTCGGGTCATGTACTTGCGGTCAGGACCGATAGCCATGGGATACCCCTTACGTGCTCATGTGAAATCTCATGTCCAATATTGGCCCGTCGGGCGCGCGAATCAACAGATATTCTGGCCGATTGCCGGGCAATTGGCACAAACCCAAGGCTTGGCGACTCATCCGACGCGAGGTGACAAATTTGGCGACATTGACGCCCGCTCGGCACACCCGCTTGCGGCTTCGCCGCGAGCGGCGGCGGCGCGGCCTCGGGACGTCGATATGTTCGTAATATGTTCGTCATGGCGACGTCTCGTATCACTCGTTTCTCAAGACCGGCGCGGCCTTCTGGCCGAGCGCCCGCCAGGTCCCGGCGAATCCCAGGGCAAGGGTCACCGCCGTGGCCGAGAGCGCCGTGCCGGCCACCGCCCAGGGCAGGAAGGCAAAGGGCGTCGCCATGACGGCGGTCAGGACCAGATCGGCCGCGGCGCTGCCGATCACCACGGCAACGGCCGCGGTGAGCAGGCCCAGCAGGCCGTATTCGATCAGGAAGGCGCCGGCCACATCGGCCCGGGTCGCGCCCAGGACCTTGAGGATCACCGAATCGTAGACCCGCCGGTGGTGCCCGGCCGCCACCGCGCCGGCGAGCACCAGCGCGCCGGCAACGAGCGTCACGCCCGCGGCGGCGTGCACGGCGGTGGCGATGTGTCCGAGCAGGGTGGCGACCGCGGCCAGCGCCTCCTTGACCCGGATCGACGAGACGTTGGCGAAGCGGTCGGCGATCACCCGCTCGAGGGCGTCCCCCGCTGCGCCGTCGGCCTTGACCGTGGCGATGTGGATCTGCGGCGCCTGCTCGAGCAATCCCGGCGAGAGGATCATCACGAAGTTGATGCCCAGGCCCAGCCAGTCGATTACCCGAAGGTTGGCGATCTCCACCTCGACGTCGCGCCCCAGGATGTTGATGCTGAGCCTGTCCCCGGGGCCTAGCCCGAGGGCCCGGCCCACCTCGGCGTCGAGGGAGACCAGGGGCGGGCCCCGGTAATCCTCGGGCCACCACGTGCCCGCGCTCAGCTTCGTATCGGGCGGGGCCTGCCGCGACCAGGTGAGCCCACGGTCGCCGCGGAACACCCAGGCGATCTCCGGCGGAATGTCGAGCCGGTCCGGGGGCAGGCCGTTGACCGCGGAGATCCGGCCGCGCAGCATCGGCACCCGCCGCAGCTCGCGGGTGCCCGGGGTCTCCCGGACGATGCGATCGAATTCCTCGACCTGGCCGGGCTGGATGTCGATGAAATAGAAGCCGGGGGCCTGCTCCGGCAGGTTCTCCTGCACCTGCCGGGCGAGATTGCCCTCGATCAGCACGACGGCGACCAGCACGGTGAAGCCCAGGCCGAGGGAGGTGACCACGCTGCCGGTCGGGGCCCCCGGCCGATACAGGTTGGCGATCGCCAGGCACAGTCCCGGATGGCGCGGGCGCGGGCAGCGCCGGGCGAGCGCCGCGATGCCGAGCGCGGTCAAGCGGAAGACGATGAGCGCGGCGATGGCGCCGAGCACGAAATAAATGCCGAACCAGCGGTCCGAAACGGTGGCGACGGCGAGTGCGGCCAGGGCCGACGCGGCCAGGGCAGTCGCCAAAAGCGTACGCGCGGGCGGCCACCCGTCCCGCGCCGGGGCCACCAGGTCGCGGAACAGGCTCGCCGCCGGCACCGCCCGGGCGTGGGCCAGAGGCCAGAGCGTGAAGGCGAGCGCGGTCAGCAGGCCAAAAGCGGCGGCGCTTGCCAAAGGCAGCGGGTAAAGCCCGATTGCGACGCGCCAGCCGAGTTGCCCGCGCAGGATGGCGCCGACCAGGTAGGGCGCACCCGCCCCCAGGGCAAGCCCGGCCGCGACGCCGACCACTGCCATGGCCATGATCTGGATGAGATAGACCCGGAAGATCAAGCCGCCCGACGCGCCCAAGCATTTGAGCGTGGCAATCGTCGGTGTCCGGCCCTCGAGGTAACTGCGGACCGCATTGCCGACACCCAAGCCGCCGACCAGCAGCGCGGTCAAGCCCACCAGGGCCAGGAACAGGCCGAGGCGCTCGATGAACCGGGCGACACCCGGCGCCGCCTGGCTGGCGTCCCGGATGCGCCAGCCGGCTTCGGGGAAGGTTTCCTTGAGCGCTTGGCGGAGCTCCGCCACGCGGCCGCCTTCGGGCAGGCGCAGGCGGTAGTGATAGCGGATCATGCTGCCCGGCCGGACCAGGCCGGTGTCGCCGAGGCTCGCCTTGGCGACCAAGACGTGCGGGCCAAGGGCGAAGATCCGCGTCGTCCGGTCGGGCTCCCGCGCCAGGATCGCCCGAATCTCGTACAGGGCCGCCCCGATCCGTACGCGTACACCGGGCGTGAAATCCTCCGGCGCGATGTCCAGGCGGGGCAGCAGGCCGGCGTCGACGGCCGCGCCCCAGGCCCCGTCGCGGAAACCGAGCGCGTCCTCGAGCGGCCCGGCCGGCATGAGCCCGACCTCGCCGTAAAGCGGATAGCGCGCGTCGACCGCGCGCAGTTCCACCAGCACCCGCCGGGTATCCCGCCCCGTCGCCCGCGCCATGGTCCGCATCTCGGCGACTTCCGAGACCGCCGCGCGCGCCTCGAGCCAGGCGCGCTGCTCGGCGCTGGCGGCACGGTGCACCAGGCGCAGGTCCAAATCGCCGCCCAGCAGGCTCCGCCCGTCTTGGCGCAGCCCGGTGAGTACGGCCTGCGAGACCGAGCCGACGCCGGCGATCGCGGCGACGCCGAGCATCAGGCAGCCCAGGAAGACGCGGAAGCCCCCGAGCCCGCCGCGCAGCTCGCGCCGGGCGAAACGCAACGCCAGCCCCAGGGTGCCGCCCTCGGCCCCGGCGCCGGTCATGGCCCCGGGTCGACGGGGCTTGCCGCCCCCGCCTGCGGCCGGCCCGCCGCCGGGCCGACGGCCGGGCCCTCGCCCGCCCGGTTGCCGTCGATCCGCTGGTCGACGATGCGGCCGTCGAGCAGGCGGACGTTGCGCCGGCAACGGCCGGCAATGTCCGGCTCGTGGGTGATCAAAATCAGCGTGCTGGCGTGCCGGGCCTGCAAATCGAACAGCAGGTCGATGACCTGCTTGCCGGTCTCGCCGTCGAGGTTGCCGGTCGGCTCGTCGGCCAGAAGCAGCGCCGGTTCCGGCGCGTAGGCGCGCGCCAGCGCCGTGCGCTGCAGTTCGCCGCCGGACAGCTGTCCCGGGTAATGGCTGAGCCGATGGCTCAAGCCCACGGCGTCCAGGCACTCCGCCGCCCGGGCGAAGGCATCGGCGCGCCCGGCGAGTTCGAGCGGGATCGCCACGTTCTCCAGCGCGGTCATGGTCGGCACCAGGTGAAAGTCCTGGAACACGATGCCGACGGCATCGCGGCGGAAGCGGGCGAGCGCATCCTCGTCCAAGGCCGCGAAGTCGGTCCCGTCGATCGCGACTTGGCCCGAGGTGGCCCGCTCCAGCCCGGCGATGATCATGATCAAGGAGGTCTTGCCCGATCCGGACGGCCCGACCACGCTCGCCGTCTCGCCGCGGGCAACCTCGAGGGACAGCCCGCGCAGGATGTGCACCGGCCCGGCCATCGAGGGCAGGGTGAGTTCGACGTCCTTGAGACGGATCATCGGCGGGTGGGACAAGGCCTTCGCTTTCCGATAAAAGAGACCGCGTGAAAAGCCGGAGCTTTCGGATATGGCCTGCGGGGTGGGCTTGTCAACGATGGCGCTTGACCCGTCCGGATCGAAATCCCATGTCATGGCCCTGCATGCCAAGCCGGATTGGCCACCATCGCATGACGCCGCGCAGTGGCATCTTCGCCCGGCGCGTTGACCCGGGGCCGGCGGCGCGGGGCCGTCTGCGGGGGGCGGTCTTTTTGACGGCCCTCGGCGTCCTCGTCGCATGGCCGGGCGGCGCCGCGGCCGGCGCGGAAGATTCGCGTGCGAAGGCCGGCGCGGTGGCGGCGCCGTTCAAAATCCTGGCGTTCGGGGACAGCCTGACCCACGGCTACGGCTTGGCCGCAGGTCAGACCTTCCCGGCGCAACTGGAGGCGGCGCTCAAGGGCCGCGGTCTCGACGTGCGGGTGATCAACGGCGGCAACTCGGGCGATACCACCGCCGCGGGCCGGGCGCGGCTCGAGTGGGCGCTTGCCGATCGGCCGGACATCGTGCTGGTGGAGCTTGGCGGCAACGACGGCCTGCGCGGCATCGAGCCGGCCGCGACCTATGGGAACCTGGATGCGATCCTCGCCCGCCTCGAGGCCGAAGGCGTGGCGGTGCTGCTCGCCGGCATGCTGGCGCCGCGCAACCTGGGCGCGGACTACGCCGCGGAATTCGACGCCGTTTTCCCGCGCTTGGCCGCCCAGCACCAGGTGATGTTCTATCCCTTCTTCCTCGACGGCGTGGCGATGGATCCCGCGCTCAATCAGCCGGACGGCATTCATCCCAACGACGCCGGGGTCAAGGTGATCGTCGAAGGCATTCTGCCCAGCGTGCTGCGCCTGATCGAGGACCTTGGCGCCGGTGGCTCGGGTCGGTCCGGGCCCGGTGGCTGAGGCGGCCGCGATGACCGGGACGACGTTCAAGGCCGCGCACGCCGCGGGCGCCGATTGGGCAGAGACGGTCGAGGCCTGCCTCGATGGCCTGGGCGCGATCCCGGCGGGCGCCAACCTCGGCTTCCTCTATGCGACCGATGCCTTGGCCGAGGATATGTCGCGCATCCTCGCCTTCCTGCGCGAGACGACGCGCATCGAGGATTGGGTCGGCAGCGTCGGCCTGGGGGTCGCGGCCAGCGGCATCGAATATCACGACCGGCCGGCGATCGCCGTGCTGGTGGCCGCCTTGCCGGCGGAGGGGTTCCGGGTCTTCGAGCCGGTCACCGCCGGTGTCGCGGCGGGTGGGCTGCGGGCGTTCAAGGCGGCGCACGGCGATTGGCTGGCCCGCCACCGGCCGATCTTCGGCATCGCGCACGGCGACCCGCGCAACCAGGAGATCCACCGGATCGTGAGCGAGGTCGGGGCCGAATTCTCGACTTTCCTGGTCGGCGGCTTGACCGCCTCGCGCTCGGATTATCCGCAGGTCGCCGGGCGGGTGACCGAAGGCGGACTGTCCGGCGTGTTGTTCGCGCCCGAGCTCCAGGTGGCCGCGGGCCTCAGCCAGGGCTGTGCGCCGATCGGCGGGCTTCGGACCATCACCGAGGCCGCGGACAACATCATCATGGCGCTCGACGAGCGTCCGGCGCTCGAGCTCCTCAAGGCCGACATCGGCGAGCTTCTGGCCCACGATCTGCGTCGCATCGCCGGCTATGTCAACGTCGCCTTTCCGATCGCCGGCACGGATACCGGCGACTATGTGGTGCGCAACCTCACCGGCCTCGACCTGGCGAAGGGCTGGATTTCGGTGGGCGAGCCGGTCGAGCCCGGCCAGAGCCTGATGTTCTGCCGCCGGGACCACGACGCGGCGCTCAAGGACCTCCGGCGCATGGTCAAGGACGTGAAGCGGCGGGCCGGACCCAAGCCCAAGGCGGGGTTCTATTTTTCCTGCGTCGCCCGGGGCCGCAACCTGTTCGGCCCGGATTCGGAGGAGCTGACGCTCATCCGGGACGAGCTGGGCGACATCCCGCTGGTCGGCTTCTTCGCCAACGGCGAGATTTCCAACGGCCGCCTCTATGGCTATACCGGGGTGCTGGCGGTGTTTCTCTAGGCCGCGCCGGGTCCTGACCAATGGAAGCGGACCGCGGGCCGCGAGACCGCCACGGATTTCGGGCCAGGGGCTGCGAGGCGCGACCCGTGAGGCGCCTCCTTTTCCGATGGAGGGTACGCGAAGGCGAGACCAGGGGATTGTCATGGAGTACCGCCGCCTTGGCCGCAGCGACATAATGGTCAGCGCCATCTGCCTGGGCACCATGACCTGGGGCGGGCAGAACACGCAGTCGCAAGCCTTCGCGCAGCTGGACTACGCCTATGACCGGGGCGTCAACTTCCTGGATACCGCCGAGATGTATCCGATCGCCCCGCGGGCCGAGACCTTTGGCCGCACCGAGGAGATCATCGGCAACTGGCTGAAGTCGCGCGGCCTGCGCGACCGGATGATCGTCGCGACCAAGGTCACCGGCCCAAGCGCGAGCCTGGCCTATATCCGCGACGGCCGGCCGCGGCTCAACCGCAAGCACATCAGGGCCGCGATCGACGCCAGCCTGAAGCGGCTCCAGACCGATTACGTGGACCTCTACCAGCTCCACTGGCCCGACCGCGGCTTGAGCGCGT
This sequence comes from Kiloniellaceae bacterium, assembly GCA_046759925.1. Taxonomy (GTDB): domain Bacteria; phylum Pseudomonadota; class Alphaproteobacteria; order Kiloniellales; family J153; genus JBHIDD01. Next base: position 1,175 of record JBHIDD010000106.1, on the reverse strand, counting down.
TCGGCAAACTCGGCTACGAGCACAATCTGGACGCCGCGGAAACCCCGATGGAGGAGACCCTCGCCGCGCTCGATGAACTGGTCAAGGCCGGCAAGGTCCGCGCGGTCGGCCTGTCCAACGAGACCCCCTGGGGCGCCATGCGGTTTCTCATGCTCTCCGAGGCGGGCGCCGGCCCGCGCATGGTCGCGATCCAGAATCCCTACAGTTTCCTGAACCGGAGCTTCGAGGTGCGCCTGGCCGAGGTGGCGATCCGCGAGGACTGCGGGCTCCTGTCCTATGCGCCGCTGGGCGCCGGGACGCTGACCGGCAAGTACCTGGGCGGCCGGCGCCCGCCGGGCGCGCGGCTGACCCTGTGGCCGCGGAACAGCCGCTATTCCGGGGCGCGGGCCGAGGCGGCGATCACGGCCTATGTCGACCTGGCCAAGGCCCACGGCCTCGATCCGGCGCAGATGGCGCTGGCCTTCGCCGTCTCGCGGCCTTTTGTGACCGCGGCGATCATCGGGGCCACCAGCATGGCGCAACTGGAGACCAACATCGCCGCCCAAGGGCTCACCCTGTCGCAGGAGGTCCTCGACGGCATCGAGGACATACACAAGATATATACCTATCCCTGTCCGTGAGGCGGGCCTTTGCCGCGCGCGCCAAGCGGGGCGGCGGCCCGTCGAAGCGAGTGCCAAGCCATGCGTCTGTTCGTCGCCATATCCCTGCCGGAAGCCCTGCGCGCGCGTCTGTCCAGCCTGGCGCACGGACTGCCGGGCGCCCGCTGGGTGGCGCCTGAAAACCTCCATCTCACGCTGCGTTTCATCGGCGAAGTCGACGGCCGCCAGGCGCGCGACATCGACGCCGCGCTTGCCGGCATCCGGGCGGAAAGCTTCCCGGTCACGCTGGCCGGGATCGACCGCTTCGGGAACGGGGCCAAACTGCGCTCGCTTTGGGTCGGGGTCGAGGCGAACCCGGCGCTCGAGCGCCTCCACAACAAGATCGAGCAGGCCCTGCAAGGCGCCGGCCTGGCGCCGGAAGGGCGCAAGTTCAAGCCCCACGTGACGCTCGCCCGCTTCAAGGCCAATCCGGGACCGCGGCTGCGCGACTACCTGGCGCATCATGCCCTGTTCCGCGCCGAAGCCTTCGAGGCCCGGGAGTTCACCCTCTATTCCAGCTTCCTCGGCCATAACGGG
>JBHIDD010000105.1:0-8014 GCA_046759925.1 Kiloniellaceae bacterium | reverse complement strand
GCCGCCCCGTTTTTTTGTTGGTCCGCCGGAATCGGCGCGAAAGCGCGTACTTTAGGCGCGAAAGCGCGTACTCTAGGCGCGAAAGCGCGTACTTTAACGGTGCGCCGGGACTCGGGCCAGCGCCTGCTCCAGATCGGCGATCAGGTCGCCCGCGTCCTCGATGCCGATCGAAAGGCGCAGCAGGTCCTCGGGCACCGGGCTTTCCGGGCCCTCGATGCTGGCGCGGTGTTCGATCAGGCTTTCCACCCCGCCGAGCGAGGTGGCACGGACGAAGACCCGGACCCGCTTGGCCACCGCCAGCGCCGCCTCCGCGCCGCCGCCCACACGCAGGCTCAGCATGCCGCCGAAGCCGCCCTGCATCTGGCGCCTTGCCACGCCATGGCCCGGATGGCTTGCCAAACCGGGATAGAGCACGGCGTGAAGCCCGCGATGACCCTCGAAATGCCGGGCAAGCGCGAGAGCCGTTTCGCTCGCCCGCTCGACGCGCAGAACCAGCGTCCGCATGCCACGCTGCAGGAGCCAGGCCTCGAAGGGACCGAGCACCCCTCCCCCGCGGGCCCGGTTGGCCTTCACCCTGTCCCAGAAGTCGTCCGCGCGGGCGGCGACCACGGCGCCGGCGACCACGTCGCCGTGGCCGTTCAGGTACTTGGTCGCGGAATGGAAGACGATGTCCGCGCCGTGCTCGAGCGGCCGGGTGAGGACCGGCGTGGCCGCGGTGGAATCGACCGCCAGCCGCGCCCCGGCGGAGCCGGCGGCCGCGGCCGCGGCGGCGATGTCGATCACGTCCCAGGTCGGATTGCAGGGCGTCTCGATCCAGACCAGCCGGGTCGTGCCGGGCCTGACCGCCCGCGCGAGCGCATCCGGCTCGGTCGCGTCGAACAGGTCGAGGCCGAGGCCCCAGGCGGCGCAGAACTCGACCAGCCGGTTGCGCAGGCCCCAATACATCACCTTCGGCGCGACGATGTGATCGCCGGGCCGCAGCGCCTGAACGAGCGCCATGGCGGCCGCCATGCCCGAGGCGAACAGCAAGGAATCGGCCCCGCCCTCGAGCCGGGCGAGCAAGGCCTCGACGGCGCGGTAGGTGGGATTGTCGTCGCGGCTGTAGCTGCGGCCCGGCGATATCAGACGGTAGGCCGCGTCGCGCGCGTAGTTGGTGGACGGATGGATCGGCGGCGCGACGTCGCCGCTCCCCGGCTCCGGGCGGTGCAGCGCCTGGGCCAGCATGGTCGCGGGCTTCATGGGAGGTGTTTCGGCCATGCCGCAGGGTTACCCGGCGCGCGCGCAAAAGCCAAGCGTTTCGCCGCGACCACACCGCGCCGGCGGCGGCCCGGCCCCGGTCTATTCCGGCGGATAGATCGGGAAGCGCCCGGTGAGCCTGCGCACCTCGGCGTAGGCGGCACGTTCCGCCGCGCCGTTGTCGTCGGGACGGCGCGCCAGGCCGTCGAGGACCTCGGCGCTCAGCCGGGCCACGGTCTCGAATTCCGCCGCGCCGAAGCCGCGGGTGGTGCAGGCCGAGGTCCCGAACCGGAGGCCCGAGGTCACCGCCGGCTTTTCCGGGTCGAAGGGCACCGCGTTCTTGTTGCAGGTGATCCCGGCGCGCTCGAGACTCTCCGAGGCGGCGTTGCCGGTGAGGCCTTGGCGGCGCAGGTCGAGGAGGACGACCGGGGTATCGGTGCCGCCGGAGACCACCTCGAAGCCGCGCGCCCGCAGGCCCGCGGCCAGCGCCCGGGCGTTCGCCAGCACCGCCCGGGCATAGGCCCGGAACTCGGGCTTCAGCGCCTCGCCCAGACAGACCGCCTTGGCGACCAAGCCATGGAGCAGCGGGCTGCCCTGATGGCCGGGAAACACCGCGAAGTCGATTCGCTTCGCCAGCGCCTCGTCGTCGGTCAGGATGATCCCGCCGCGCGCGCCGCGCAGCGACTTGTACGTGGTCGTCGTCACCACGTGGGCGTGCGGGAAGGGGCTGGGATGCGCTTGGCCGGCCACCAGCCCGGCGAAATGCGTCATGTCGACCAGCAGGCGGGCGCCGACCTCGTCGGCGATCGCGCGAAACCGCGCGAAGTCGATCCGCCGCGGATAGGCGGAGCCGCCCGCGATGATCAACCCGGGGCGCTGCTGCCGGGCGAGACGCGCGACCGCGTCGAAATCGATGCGGCCGTCGTCCGGCCGCACGCCGTACTGCGCGATGTCGTACCAGGTGCTGCTGATGTTGACCGGGGCACCGTGGCTCAGGTGCCCGCCGGCGCTGAGCGCCATGCCGAGCACGCGATCGCCCGGCGCGAGGAGCGCGTGGAACACGGCCTGGTTGGCCTGGCTGCCCGAATGGGGTTGCACGTTGGCGAAGCGGCAATCGAATAGCCGGCAAGCGCGCTCGATCGCCAGGCGCTCGACGACATCCACGTTGACCGCGCCGCCGTGGTAGCGCTTACCCGGATAGCCCTCCACGGTCTTGTTGGTCAGGACCGAGCCCTGGGCCTCGAGGACGGCGCGGCTGACGATGTTCTCCGAGGCGATCAGCTCCACCACGTCGCGCTGCCGGGTCAGTTCGGCCGCGACCGCCGCGGCGATTTCGGGGTCGGTCTTGGCCATCCCGGCGGTGAAGTAGCCGGGGTGGAGAATGCCGTCGTCCATTGCAGAGGTCCTTAATCCCGGGAGGCGCGCATCGGCTCCAGCAGGCAGTCGTCGGCGAGCGGCCGGACCGGCGTGAGGTCGCGGTGGTGCTTGAAGTCCGGGCGTTCGAACCGGGTCAGCGCGTTGGCGACCGGATTGACGATCAGGGAAAAGATGCGCCGGTCCCAGGGCGACAGGTTGACCGGCGAGCCGTGCACCAGGCAGTCGCCGAAGATCAGCCCCGTGCCGGCCGGGCCGGTCGCGGCGAAGAGGCCGCCGGCTTCGGCCAGGCGGATGACTGTTTCCCGGTCCACCACCCAGAGGGGATAGCTGGTCGTGGCGGTGTCCAGCGTGGCGGGCATCGGCCCGTGCTTGTGCGAGCCGCGAATGAAGTAGAGCGGCCCGTTGAACTCGGTCACGTCGTCGAGGAATACGTGGAGGTTGAGCGCCAGCGGCTCCGGCACCCCGTCCTCGCCGTGGTGGGTCGCGAAATCGTAGTGCCACTGCCAGACCTCGCCGCTAAAGGCCGCCTTGACGTTGATCTTGACCTGCTGGACGTAGAGCGCATCGCCCGCGAGCTGCATCGCCGGCTCCAGCAGGCGGGGATGGCGCACGAGCTTGGCGAAGACCGCGTTGCGCAGGTGCAGGCCCATGGCGGTGCGCACCTCGCCGCTCATCTTCTCGCGAACATTGGCCGGCGTGTCCTCGGCGAAGAGCGCGGGCAGCGCCGCACGCAGCACCTCGACCTCCCGCGCCGAGAACAGGTCCGGCAGCACCAGGAAGCCGTCCTGGTGGAAGTGCCGAACCTGAGCGTCCGTAAGCTTCATGGGGCGGTCCTCCCGCCGGCCGGCGCCATGGACGAAGGATCGGGGCGCGGCGGCCGGTTTGTCAACACGGCCGACCCGCGCCGGCCGCGGTCAGCGCCGCCGGTACTGGGTCGCGCCGAACAGCACCTCGCGCGCCGCCTCGCTGATCGGGCCCTTGCGCCGCCGGTCGGCGAGGACTTGAAGGCCGCGCTGGACCGCCGGGCGCGCCGCGATGCCGTCGAACCAGCGCTTGACGCGGGGGTATCCCGCCATGTCCACGCCCTGCCTCTCGGGCGAGCGCAGCCAGGGGAAGGTCGCGATATCCGCGATGGTATAGTCCGCGCCGGCCAGATACGGGCTTTCACCGAGCCGGCGGTCCATGACGCCGTAAAGCCGGTTGGCCTCGTTGGTGTAGCGGTCGTAGGCGTAGTCCATCTTCGCGGGCGCGTAGACGCGGAAGTGGTGGGCCTGCCCGAGCATCGGCCCGATGTTGCCCATCTGGAACATCAGCCACTGCAGCGTCGCATAGCGCTCCTGCGGCTCTTCGGGCAGGAACTTGCCGGTCTTCTCGGCCAGATAGATCAGGATCGCGCCGGATTCGAACAGGCTGATCGGCGCCCCGTTGGGACCCTCCGGATCGACGAGCGCCGGCATCTTGTTGTTCGGGCTGATCTTCAGGAACTCGGCCGCGAACTGGTCGCCGGCGCCGATGTCGATGGGATGCACCTTGTAGGGCAGCCCGGTCTCCTCCAGCATGATGTGGATCTTGTGCCCGTTGGGCGTCGGCCAAGTGTAAAGGTCGATCATCGCGGAATTCCTCTGCGCCATCCCCTTGGCCCGAAGCAAGGCAGGGCGAAGCCCCGCCGCAAGGGCGCCCGTGATCATAACAGCCATGCCGGAAAGGAACAGGTCGCCGCACGCACGGGCCTTGCGGAATATGGACGGCCGCGCAGGACTAACGGCCATGGCGGACCCGCTGAACGTCGATTTCACCAAGCCGGCGGTGATCGACAGCGCCGGGCAGTCCCGGCGCGGCAACATAGCGCCGGCCGGGAACGCCCTAACGATCGATGCTGTCGGCCTGGAACCCCCAGATGCCGCGGTTGTGCACCCGGGCGATCCGCTCCAGGGTCATGTATTCGAAGGCGGCGCCGGGCAAGGCGACCGCCCAGCCCTGTGACAGTAAATAGGCCGCCAAATCCTCCCGGGAACCGAGCCGGGAGTCGGTGCCGTCGACCCGGCAGACGGCGCTGATGCTGCCGTCCGCGTTGCGGCCGACCTCATTGCAGTACACGAAGCCCTGGATCCGGACGTCGAGGGCGAGCGCGGCCCGCGATCCGCATCGCGGCGGGCGGAGCAAGGTCCGGCAGGTTCGCCGGGTCGGCGGGATGTAAATGCCGTGGAGCCGGACGGTGCGCCCGCCCACCTTGAGCGAACCGTCCTGCTGGACGAACGCGGGCCGGCCGGCGTCGGCCGAGGCCTGCGACGGCGCCGCGCCGATCGCGACCGGCATGATAAGCAGCGCGAGAAAAATGATCCGCATTGGCAACGCCCGTTGTCGATCCCAAGAGACCCGCGCCCGGCGGCGGCGTGCCGTGCCGCCTATCAACATGCTACGCGCGCCGGCATCGATCCATCCCTTAAGAATGGCTCAAGAAGACAGGATCGATCCGGCAGGCCCGGCCCGGGCCGCCCGGTTCGCGGGTCCCCGAACGGCGGTCGATCACAGCGCGTGACGGACGCAAAAAAGGCTCGCCCCCGCTGAGCAGGGTGTTCTTGATCCGGCCACGAATGGCCGGGCCAAGATCACTCTGCAATCCCATAGGAGTCCCGCAGGTTTTGCGAAGCCCGCCGACACGCGCTGTGGGCGGAGTTTTTAAAAACCTGCTTAGGACAGCTTCTTCCTGAGCAGCTCGTTGACCATCCCGGGGTTGGCCTTGCCCCCCGTCGCCTTCATGACCTGGCCGACGAACCAGCCGAGGACCTTCTCGTTGCCCGACTTGAACTGCGAGAGCTGTTTGGGGTTCGCCGCGATCACCCGATCCACGATGGCCTCGATCTCTCCGGTATCGATGATCTGTCTGAGGCCTCTCTCCGCGACGATTCGGGCGGCGTCCCTGCCGGTCTCCCACATCTCCGCGAAGACCTCCTTGGCGATCCGCCCGGAGATCGTGTGGTCGGCGATCAAGTCGATGAGGCCGCCCAGCCTGGCGGCGTCGACCGGCGCACCGGTCAAGTCGAGACCGCTCCTGTTCAACGCGCCGAAGTACTCGCCGATCACCCAGTTGGCCGCCAGCTTGGGGTCGCGCTTGCCCGAATCGCCTGCAACGACCGCCTCGTAGAAGTCGGCGGTCTCCTTGTCGGCCACCAGAACGCCGGCGTCGTAAGCCGGCAGGCCGTAGACCGCGATGAACCGCCGCTTCTTGGCGTCCGGCAGCTCCGGCAGGCCGCGTCTGATCCCCTCGATCCAGCCGGAATCGAGCACGAGCGGGAGCAGGTCCGGGTCCGGGAAGTAGCGGTAGTCGTGCGCCTCCTCCTTGGTGCGCATGGAGCGGGTCAACCCCTTGCTCGCATCGAACAGCCGGGTCTCCTGTTCTATTCTGCCGCCGGCCTCGAGGACCGCGATCTGGCGCTTGGCCTCGTGCTCGATGGCCTGCTTGACGAAGCGGATCGAGTTGACGTTCTTGGTCTCGGTGCGGGTCCCGTAGGGCTCGCCCGGCCGGCGCACCGAGAGGTTGATGTCGCAGCGCAGCGAGCCCTCCTCCATGTTGCCGTCGCAGGTGCCCAAGTACCGCAGGATCGAGCGCAGCTTGGCCAGATACGCCGCCGCCTGCTCGGCCGAGCGCATGTCCGGCTTGGAGACGATCTCCATGAGCGTGACCCCGCAGCGGTTGAGGTCGATGTAGGTCTGGCTCGGGTGCCGGTCGTGCAGGCTTTTGCCGGCGTCCTGCTCCAGGTGCAGGCGCTCGATGCCGACCTCGGCGGTCGAGCCGTCGGGCAGGTCGAGGACGATCGTGCCCTCGCCGACGACCGGGTGCAGGTACTGGGAGATCTGATAGCCCTGCGGCAGGTCGGGATAGAAGTAGTTCTTGCGCTCGAAGACCGAGGTCAGGTTGATCTTGGCATTCAGCCCCAGCCCGGTCCTGACCGCCTGCTCGACGCTGATCGCGTTGAGCACCGGGAGCATACCCGGCATCGCCGCATCCACCATGGAGACCTGGGTGTTGGGCTCGGCCCCGAACTCGGTGGCGGCGCCGGAGAACAGCTTGGACCTGGTGATCACCTGGGCGTGCACCTCGAGCCCGATGACCGCCTCCCAGTCGCCGGTCCTGCCCTTGATCACGGTGGCTTGGCCTTCAGGCATGGCGCTGATTCATTCTTGATGACCCTCATCCTGAGCCTGTCGAAGGATGAGGGTATTCCATCCGATTCTTGGCGAGCCGCACCAAAGAGTCCATGTCGCCCTTTATGAGTGCTTCTTTCTTCGCCCTGCTCCAGCCCTTGAGTTGACGCTCCGCTGCGATGGCATCCGTGATGCGATCGAAAGGCTGTGAATAGATGAGCTCAACCGGACGCCGTGATTTCGTGTAACCGCCGTAGGTTCCGGCATTGTGCTCATCGACCCGCCGCTCCAGGGAACCTCGTGTGGAGCCGACATAGTAGCGCCCATCGCGACAGCGCAGTATGTAGACGAAAGCTTCCATGTTCCAGCACCAGGTTCCTCGTGCTTCGACAGGCTCAGCATGAGGGCTAAGAATCGGTCCTCATCCTGAGCCTGTCGAAGGATGACGACTATACTTTTGCGCCGGCGGCCCCGAACGCCGGCACGGCGCTAAAGCCCGCCGCCTGCTCCAGCACGTCGGCGACGTTCAGCATGGTCTCCTCGTCGAAGGCGCGCCCGATCAACTGCAGCCCGAGCGGCAGGCCGTCGGCGGTCAAGCCCGCCGGCACCGAGATGCCCGGCAGCCCGGCGAGGCTGGCCGGCACGGTGAAGACGTCGTTCAGGTACATGGCGATGGGATCGTCCATCTTCTCGCCGAGCGCGAAGGCGGCAAACGGCGTGGTCGGGGTGAGGATCACGTCGACCCGCTCGAAGGCCCGGGCGAAGTCCCGGGCGATCAGCGTGCGCACCTTGCGCGCCTTGTTGTAGTAGGCGTCGTAGTAACCGGCCGAGAGCACGTAGGTGCCGATCAGCACCCGGCGCTTGACCTCGGCGCCGAAGCCCTCGGCCCGGGTCGCCTCGTACATCTCGATCGGGCTCCCGCCCGGCACGCGCAGGCCATAGCGCACGCCGTCGTAGCGCGCCAGGTTGCTGGAGGCCTCGGCCGGGGCTATGATGTAGTAGGTCGGCAGCGCATACGCCGTGTGCGGCAGGCTGATCTCCGCGGCATCCGCCCCGGCGGCCTTCAGCCAGTCGATGCCCCGCCGCCAGAGGGTCTCGATCTCCGCCGGCATGCCGTCCATGCGGTATTCCTCGGGGACGCCGACCTTCAAGCCTCGGATGTCGCCGGTGAGCGCCGCCTCGTAGTCCGGCACCGGCGCCGCCACGCTGGTCGAATCCTTCGGATCGTGGCCCGCCATGGCGCGCAGCATGAGCG
>JBHIDD010000104.1:0-8020 GCA_046759925.1 Kiloniellaceae bacterium | reverse complement strand
AGTTGACGGCCGGGACCGGCGGCGGCATGTTGCGCGCGGGCTCAGGCGGAGCCACCGCGGCAGCGGCTTTATCGATCCCCGTATCCAGGCGGACCACCCGATGGACGCAGCGCCGTCATCCGTCCCGCAGTCCGGCGTCCCGAAGCCGCCCGGCGCGCCCGAGGTTCGCCACGCCGAGATGGCCAACGCGATCCGGGCGCTGGCGATGGACGCGGTGCAGCGGGCCAATTCGGGGCACCCCGGCATGCCCATGGGCATGGCCGATGTGGCGACGGTGTTGTTCACCCGCTTCCTGAAGTTCGACCCGGCGCGCCCGGATTGGCCGGACCGCGACCGCTTCGTGCTCTCGGCCGGGCACGGCTCGATGCTGCTTTACGCGCTGATGTATCTCACCGGCTACCCGGGGATGCCGCTCGAGGAACTCGAGAATTTCCGCCAGCTCGGCAGCCGTACCGCGGGGCATCCGGAACATGATCTTGCCGCGGGCATCGAGACCACGACCGGGCCGTTGGGCCAGGGCCTTGGGAATGCGGTGGGCATGGCGCTCGCCGAGCGCCTGCTGAATGCCCGCTTCGGCGACACGGTGGTGGATCACTATACCTACGTGATCGCCAGCGACGGCGATCTCATGGAAGGGATCAGCCACGAGGCGGCGTCGCTGGCCGGGCATCTGCGGCTCAGCAAGCTGATCGTGCTCTACGACGACAACGGCATCTCGATCGACGGGCCGACCTCGCTCAGCGTATCCGATAATCAGTTGACGCGCTTCGAGGCTTACGGTTGGCACGTCCAGGCGGTCGATGGCCACGATCCGCAGCCGACAGCCGCCGCCATAGGGGCGGCGCGCCAGAGCGACAGGCCGGCTTTGGTCGCCTGCCGCACGGTGATCGGCTACGGCGCACCGACCAAGGCGGGCACGGCCAAGACCCACGGCGCGCCCCTCGGCGAGGACGAGGTCGCCGGCGCCCGCGCGCGACTCGGCTGGCCGCATCCGCCCTTCGAGATCCCCGCCGAAATTCTCTCGGCCTGGCGCGCGGTGGGCGGGCGCGGCGCTGCGGCCTCGGCGGCCTGGGACGATCGCCTGGCCGCGCTGGACGAGGACACGCGCGCCGAGTTCACGCGGCGCATCAAGGGCGAGCTGCCCGAAGGCTTGCGCCGCGCGCTCACCGAGTTCAAGCGGACCGTGGCCGAGGAGGCGCCCGAGGTCGCCACCCGGGTCGCCTCGCATCGGGTGCTCGATGTGCTGACCGAGCGGCTGCCCGAGCTGATCGGCGGCTCGGCGGACCTGACCGGCTCCAACAACACCAAGGCGGCCGCGCAGGCCGTGGTGACGGCGGGGGATTTCTCCGGCAGCTATGTCCACTACGGCGTGCGCGAACACGCCATGGCGGCGGCGATGAACGGCCTGGCGCTGCACGGCGGGGTGATTCCTTACGGCGGCTCATTCCTGGTCTTCACCGATTACTGCCGGCCCGCGATCCGGCTCGGCGCCTTGATGGGACAACGGGTCATCTACGTGATGACCCACGATTCCATCGGCCTGGGCCAGGACGGCCCGACGCACCAGCCGGTCGAGCACCTGGCCGCCTTGCGGGCCATGCCCAACATTTACGTGTTCCGGCCGGCCGATACCGTCGAAACGGCCGAGTGCTGGGAGCTGGCGCTGGGATTGCGCAGCGCGCCCTCGATCCTGGTGCTGACCCGCCAGGGCCTGCCCACCGTCCGAATCGAACCCAGCGCCGAGAACCTCTCGGCCCACGGCGCCTACATCCTGGCGCCGGCGGAAAGCGAGCGCCAGGTCAGCTTGATCGCTTCGGGTTCCGAGGTCCCGGTCGCGCTCGAGGCGCGCCGTCTGCTCAAGGAACAGGGCATTTCGGCGGCGGTGGTCTCGATGCCCTGCTGGGAGCTGTTCGAGGCGCAGCCGGCCCATTACCGCGACGAGGTTTTGGGCCCCGGTACCCTGCATATCGCGATCGAGGCGGCGGCCGCCTTCGGCTGGGACCGCTGGACCGGCCTGGAAGGCGGCTTCGTCGGCATGTCGGGCTTCGGCGCCTCGGCGCCCGGCAAAGATCTCTTCGAACACTTCAAGATCACCCCCGAGACCGTGGTCGAATCCGTCAAGGCGCGGCTGTGACCGGCTCGGCCCCGGGGGTCGGGTTTTCACATTGCTTTACGGAAGATGCGGAACTGAAAGTCGGGAAGGACAGGCGATGAATTCGGCAAAGCTCGAAGCAACGGCAAGGGCTTTGGTCGCCGACGGAAAGGGCATTCTGGCGGCGGACGAAAGCACGCCGACGATCAAGAAACGCTTCGAGAGCATCAGCGTCGAATCGACCGAAGACAAGCGGCGCGACTACCGGACGATGCTGTTTTCCACCCCCGGCGTGGCGCAGTACATCAGCGGCGTGATCCTCTTCGACGAGACCATTCGCCAACGCTCGGCGGATGGAACGCCGCTGGTCCAGATCATCGAGGACGCCGGCATGAGCCCCGGCATCAAGGTCGACAAAGGCGCCAAACCGCTGGCCGGCCAACCGAACGAGACGGTGACCGAGGGCCTCGACGGCCTGCGCGACCGCCTGGCCGAATACGCTGGCATGGGCGCGCGTTTCGCCAAGTGGCGCGCGGTCTACCGGATCGGCGAGGATATCCCGAGCCTGGCCTGCGTCACGGCGAACGCCCATGCCTTGGCGCGTTATGCGGCGCTCGCGCAGGAGGCGGGACTGGCGCCGATCGTCGAGCCGGAGGTCCTGATGGACGGCGACCACGACATCGACCTCTGCGACGAGGTGACCGAGGAGGTCTTGCACACGGTCTTCGCCGAGCTCGCGTTGCAGGGCGTCCTGTTCGAGGGCATGCTGCTCAAGCCCAACATGGTGCTCTCGGGCAAGGACTGCCCCGAGCAGGCCGGCGTGGAAGAGGTTGCGGAGCGAACCGTCCGTTGCCTGAAACGCGCCGTGCCCGCAGCGGTGCCGGGCATCGTTTTCCTCTCCGGCGGCCAATCGGACGAGCGGGCGACCCTGCACCTGAACGCGATGAACAAACTGCCGGAGCCGGCACCTTGGAAACTGAGCTTCTCCTACGGCCGCGCGCTTCAGGCGGCGCCGCTCAAGGCCTGGGCCGGCCAGGCCGACAACGTGGCGATCGCGCAGAACGCCCTTTTCGAGCGGGCGAAGGCGAACGGTGCCGCCGCCTTGGGCAGCTATGCTTAGGACTAGGCTTGGGACCAGGCCGCATGAATTCATGCGCCGTCATATCCGGCCCTCTGATTTCGACAAGCACTGTACGAGGTCCCCACCCTGACCGCCCGAAGGGCGCGGCCCGCATCACGGACCTGGAAATCGAAGGGCCGGGCGCCGATGAGCGGATCACAGACCAGGAAACGGAGTCGAGTATGGCAGTTCGGGTGGGGATCAACGGGTTCGGGCGGATCGGCCGCCTGGTGCTGCGCGCCGCCATGGAGGCGAAGCGCAGGGACATCGAGTTCGTCGCGGTCAACGACCTGGGCTCGGCGGCGGCCAATGCCCACCTGTTCCGTTACGATTCGGTCCATGGGCCGTTCCCGGGCGCGGTCACTGCGACCAAGGACGCGATCAAGGTCGGCGGCAAGAAAATCCTGGTGCTGTCGGGGCGCGACCCCGCCCAACTGCCCTGGGCCAGGCTCGGCGTGGACATCGTGCTGGAGTGCACCGGCCTGTTCACCAGCAAGGCCGCCGCCGCCAAGCACCTGGCGGCGGGCGCCAAGAGGGTCCTGATCTCCGCGCCCGCCTCGGATGCCGACATCACGGTGGTCTACGGCGTCAACCACAAGAAGCTCCGGAAACGCCACAAGGTGGTCTCGAACGCCTCCTGCACGACCAACTGCCTGGCGCCGGTGGCCGCCGTGCTGCACGATACGGTGGGTATCAGGCACGGCTTCATGACCACCGTGCATGCCTTCACCGGCGATCAGCGGACGGTGGACACCTTGCACAAGGACATGCGCCGCGCCCGCGCGGCCTCGATCTCCATGATCCCGACCTCGACCGGGGCCGCGCGCGCCGTCGGGCTGGTGCTCCCCGAACTCAAGGGCAAGCTGGACGGCACCGCGATCCGGGTGCCGACGCTGAACGTCAGCCTGATCGACCTGACCTTCGAGGCCAAGCGCAAGATCACGGTGGAGGACATCAACGCCGCCATGATCAAGGCCGCCAAGGGCAGGCTCAAAGGCATCCTCGCGGTCAACGACCTGCCCTTGGTCTCTGTCGATTACAACCACAACCCCGCCAGCTCGACCTTCGACCTGGGCGAGACCCAGGTGATCGACGGCAGGTTCGGCCGCGTGCTCGCCTGGTACGACAACGAATGGGGCTTCTCCGCGCGGATGAGCGACGTCGCCGTGGCCATGGGCAGACTGATTTAGGCGGGGGTCGGCCGGGCAGGCCGGACCGGGGCGGAACCCGGATCACGCGCGCCTGAGTTCGAACTCCGGGTATTTACCTCACACCCGGATGCCGATATGATATGTGCATCTGATATGCGCATGCTGACCAATCATGGCACCGCCTGTTTTCTATAGGCTCGACGCCCCCAAGAGGCCGACCAACGTTTCGCTCAACGAGGATTTGGTCCGGGCCGCGAAATCTTACGGCATCAACGTCTCCAGCGTGGCCGAAGCGGCGCTCGCGCAAGCCGTTCGGGAACGGACAAGGCAAGCCTGGATCGAGGAAAATTCGGAGGCGATCGAGCAATACAACGACCGCGTCAAGTCGAGAGGCGTCTTCGGCGATGGCCTCCGGCGCTTTTGATGGGGCAGTTCGACGTCCATAGAAACCCGGCCGTCGTCACGGCCGACGACTTCCCCTATCTGCTCGACATCCAGAGCGACATCCTGGAACTGCTCGACACACGTGTGGTGGTACCGCTCATGCCGGCCACTCGCTACGGCAAGCCGATCGATCGGCTCAACCCCGTGTTCGACATCGAGGGCCAGGCTTATGTCGGCGTCTTCACCGAGATGGCCGGGATCCCGCGCTTCGCGCTGGGAGAGGTGGTCTGCTCCCAATCCGACCGCCGAGACGACATCATCGGCGCGGTCGATTTCATTCTTCAGGGCTTCTGAGCGCGTGCCGCTTGAAGTTCGGGCCGCGGGCAGGTTTCGGCTATGATGGCGCCATGGCAGAGCGGGCCATCATCGTCCATACCCTTGACGAGGCGCGGGCCGCCGTCGCCGCGGCGGCGCAGCTCGGCGTGCCGGTGACGCTCGCCTCCGCGGCGGGGGCCGCCGGCTATACCGGGGCGCTGTGGTTTCGCGAGGTGGCGGCGACCGCCGCGGCCGAGCGGCCGGAGGTCGAGGTCACCGCCGTGCTGGACTGCGGCACCAAGCCGGGTCTGGTGCTCGCGGCCCTGCGCCAGGGGCTGAAAACCGTCCGCTTCACCGGCCGGAAATCGACCGCCCGGACGCTCTCTGAAATCGCCGCCGGGTACGGCGCGGAACTGATCACCGGCCCCTTTAAGGCGGTCGACCTGCTGGATCAGCCCGAGCCCGAGGCGGTCTGCCGCCGCTGGCTGGCGCGGCGTTGAACGGCCCCCGCTCGGCCATGCCAGGCGGCGCTTGAGGCGGAGGACGCAGCCATGGCCAGCCGTCTCTATCTCGTGACCCCGCCCGGGCTGACCCGGCCGGAGGCCGAGGGCGGCACCGCGCTGGCGGCCTTCGAGGCGGCCTTGAACGCCGCCCTGGAGGCCGGCGACATCGCCTGCGTGCTGCTGCTGACCGGGGGCATGGCGGAGGAGGCCCTGGAGTCCGCGATCGAGCGGCTGCGCCCGCTCGCCCAGGAGCGCGCGGTGGCCTTCCTGCTGCAGGACCAAAGCGCGACCGCCGCCGCGACCGGCTGCGACGGGGTGCACCTGAGCGGCCCGGAGGCCTACCCGACCGCGCGCGAAGAGCTCGGCGCGGATGCCATCGTCGGGGTCGGCTGCGACGCCTCCCGGCACGACGCCATGCTCGCCGGCGAAGGCGGCGCGGACTATGTCGCCTTCGGTTCGCCCGAGCCGGCGCCGCGGCCCGCCGATCCGCGGCTTTTGACCTGGTGGCAGGAGCTGATGACCCTGCCTTGCGTGGCCTTCGGCGCGGAAAACCCCGTGGCCTGCAAGGAACTGGCCGGAGCGGGCGCCGATTTCGTCGCGGTCGGCGCGGCGATCTGGGCGCACCCGCAGGGACCGGCCGCCGCGGTTCAGGCGTGCATCGAGGCGATGGCGCGAACCGAACCCAGCCGCTGAAACAGGGCGGGGCGCAATTGCCTCGCAGGGGTCAAGCTGCTAGCTTCCGCGCGCCTGTCCGCCCAACGCCGTAGCGCATGCGATGAAGATCAGTGGCAACGCCATCCGTCCCGGCAACGTGCTCGAACACAAGGGCCGCCTGTGGCGCGCCGTGAAGATCCAGCACACGCAGCCCGGCAAGGGCGGCGCCTATCTGCAGGTCGAACTCAAGGACATCCGGGACGGGACCAAGCTGAACGAGCGCTTCCGGGCCAGCGAGGACGTGGAACGGGTCCGTCTCGACCAGCGCGAGTTCCAGTTCCTTTACGCCGAGGGCGAAGGGATGCTGACCTTCATGGACAGCGAGACCTACGAGCAGGTCACCCTGCACAAGGATCTGGTTGGCGATCCGGCCGTCTTCCTGCAGGAAGGCATGATGGTGACCATCGAATCCTTCGAGGGTGCGCCGATCAGCGTGATGCTGCCCGAGTCGGTGACCATGCAGGTCGTCGAAGCCGACCCGGTGGTGAGAGGCCAGACCGCGGCCTCCTCCTACAAGCCGGCGGTCCTGGAAAACGGCGTGCGGATCATGGTGCCGCCGCATGTCGAATCCGGCATCCGGGTCGTCGTCAGCACGGCGGATGCCAGCTACGTCGAGCGCGCCAAGGACTGATCCAGACGGGACCGGCATCGAAGCGCCGCCGAAGCGGGACCAACGCCATGGCCACACGATCGGCCCTCATCAATGTCATGACCCGGGCCGCCGACAAGGCCGCCCGAGGATTGAAGCGCGATTTCGGCGAGGTCGAGAACCTGCAGGTCTCGAAGAAGGGGCCGGCCGACTTCGTTTCGACGGCCGATCTGCGCGCCGAGCAGGTGCTGCGCGAGGCGCTGTCGCGGGCGCGGCCCGGATACGATTTCCTGATGGAGGAATCCGGAGCCAGCCAGGGCCGCGGCCGGGCCGAGCGCCGCTGGATCGTGGATCCCCTGGACGGTACGACCAACTTCCTGCACGGCCTGCCGCACTTCGCCATCTCGATCGCGCTCGAGGAGTCCGGCGAGATCCTCGCCGGCGTGATCTACGATCCGATCAAGGACGAGACGTTTTACGCCGAGCGCGGCGCCGGTGCGTTCCTCAACGACCGGCGGATTCGGGTCTCCTCCAGGTCCCGGCTGGAGGAATCCCTGATCGCCACCGGCGCCCCCTTCAAGGGCCGCGGCGACCGGCCGCATTTCCTCTCCGAACTGGATTCCGTGCTGGAGGCCACCGCCGGAATCCGGCGCTGCGGCTCGGCCGCGCTCGATCTCGCCTACGTCGCGGCCGGACGCTACGACGGCTTCTGGGAACGGGGCCTGTCGAGTTGGGATACGGCGGCGGGGATCATTCTGGTGCGCGAAGCCGGCGGTTACGTCAGCCAGGTCGACGGCCGGTCGGCCCTGCTTCGTTCGGTGGCGGTCGACGCCCGGCTACGGGGGCGGGGGCTCGGGGGGGATCTGACCGAGGCCGCGCTTTCCCTGGCGCGCGAGCTGGGCCTCGCCGACGTCTACCTCCTCACCGAGACCGCGGACCTCTTCTTTCCCCGATACGGCTTCCGACGGGTGGAACGCGCCGAGATCCCGGAGGCGGTTCGCGGATCGATCGAGTTCACCCAATCGTGCCCCGAAAGCGCGATCGCCATGAAAGCCGAGCTTTAGGGGTCCTCCCCAAATTCAACCCTTGTTCAAATCCGCGAGACCAGCCATATTTGTCCCGGCGTATGCGCATCCTCATCGTCAGCCGGAT